>JAISRS010000561.1 GCA_031273485.1 Prevotellaceae bacterium | reverse complement strand
ATCCCGAAGATTACTTTTTCTTTTTTGTCTGTTGTTTGTTAAGGCGTTCGAGTTCCTGTTGTTTTTTCATCAAACGCTCTGTGAACGACATTTTTTTCTTTTTGGGATTACTTTGATGTTTTGACGCTTTTTCGTTTAACTGTTTGCGTAGTGCGTCTTCGTTGACAAAATATTTGCGTATGATTGTCGTTTGTCCTATTGTTATCAGGTTCGACAGAAAATAGTAGTATGTCAGACCGCTTGAGTAAGAATTGAAAAACGCAAGCATAAATATGGGCATAATGTATGTCATCATCACGTTCATCTGCTTCATTTGCGCATTAAGTCCGCCTTGCTGCGCCATGCTTATTTTCGATGATATAATTATCGACACAGCCATCAACAGTGTAAACAGACTCACATTAGAACCGTAGAAGGGAATCGAAAAAGGCAAATCCACTATGGAATCGTATGCCGAAAGGTCGTCAGCCCAAAGGAAACTCCTTTGCCTCAACTCAATCGACGAGGGGAAAAAACGGAACAGAGCGAATAAAATAGGCATTTGTAAAATCATGGGCAAACAGCCGCCAAACATGTTGACACCGGTTTTTTTGTACAGTCCCATTATCTCCTGTTGTTTTTTCATTGCGTCCTTTGAGTCGGGATATTTAGCTCCGATTTTGTCGATTTCCGGTTTCAATACCCTCATTTTTGCGGACGAAAGATACGATTTCCATGTTAAAGGGAGTATTAAAGTTTTAATTAAAATTGTTAATATCAGGATAATCAAGCCGAAACTTTCGATATAATTTCTTAAAAAGTTAAACACCGGTATCACCACAGCTCTGTTGATTATGCCGATAATGGAACCGCCCAGAGGAATGATTTTCTCAAAGGAATGTCCGCCCGATTTTAATGTTTGGAAATGGTTTGGTATGAAATAAAACGACAGCGGAATATTGCTGTTTTTTTGACTGCTAAACTCTATCTGAAAGTTAGTTTCAAACGTTTTTAAACGATGCTGAGGGTCTTCCGCCTTGTATGCCGCATAATTGAGTTTATTGTTAATCGAACCGTTGGTAACAATAATTGCCGAAAAGAAATGCTGTTTAAAGTTAATCCATTCCAGACGTGTTTTAACAGTTTCGTTTGCAGCATCTTTGGCGGCGGAAATATCTTCAATTGACGTTTCGCCCGGATATTTATAAGCAATGGTTGTATAGTTGCTTTCGTTTGTAAATCCTTTTTCCTGTCGATACAGATTGAGTTTCCAATTAACATCTACGGTTGTGGATCTTTGGTCGATATGATTTTTCATTCCGACGAAGTTAATATCGAATCCCACTTTAAAGTCGTCTTTATAAAGCGTGTACACAAATTCTATGTACGAAACCGTGTCGGCATACAAACGGAAAGGGATTTGCAATGAATCGGAAGTTACATTTAACTTCGGGTTTGGTATCTGAGGCACAAAATAGAAATCCGATGTTTTGATATTCTGTGATTTGGCAAATAATCCTATTGAAAACGCATTTTCGTCGCCGTAGAACATTTTGAGAGGGTTTGTATTTTTGTTTTTAAAGTCGTTATAATTCTGATATTCCTTAAATTCCACCGACCAGATTCTGCCTCCTTTATTTGAAAAAGTAACGATTAGTTTTTCGTTTTCCACCGTAACAAATTCTTCCGTTCCTTCTAAGGATGCAGCCATTAACTCTCCGAGATTTTCGACGGCAATTTCCTTTGAATGTAACTGTTGAACGCTGTCCGGTTCTTCCGGTTTTATGTTTACAACCTCTTGTTTCTTCTCAATTCTGCTTATCGAATCAATTATTTTTTGACGTTCTTTATTGTAGTTTTCTGCATTTTGTGAACTCCACCACATATAACCGCCTAATATCAGTGCAATTAATAAAAGTCCTATTCCTGTATTTTTATCCATTTATTATTTAATCTATCTTTTTAATTTTTATTTATTCAATGCGAATATTTTATCTGTAAATTTCTTCCTGTTTCAATATTTTAAACGCTTGATTGTGCATCGATGTTGTTATACATTATTTCGTTGCGTCTTCATAGCTGCATTAACAAAAGAAACAAATATGGGGTGAGGATTTACGACGGTACTTTTATATTCGGGATGAAACTGAACGCCTATAAACCACGGATGTGAGGGGATTTCCACGATTTCCACAAGATTTGTTTCCGGATTGCGACCTGTTGCCACCATTCCGTTTTGTTCCAGTGCGGGAAGATATTTATTGTTTAATTCATAACGATGTCTGTGTCGTTCGGAGATTTCATCGGATTTATAGGCTTCGAATACTTTGGAATTTTTTTCCAAAATGCAGGGATATGCGCCCAGACGCATTGTTCCGCCTTTGTCCGTCACATATTTCTGTTCCTCCATGAGGTCAATAACGGGTTCGGGGGTTTTGATATTTATTTCCGTAGTATTTGCGTCTTTTAGACCCAGTATATTGCGCGAAAATTCAATTACGGAGCATTGCATTCCCAGACATATTCCGAGAAACGGGATATTATTTTCTCTTGCATATTTCACCGAATTGATTTTCCCGTCGATTCCGCGTTCTCCAAATCCGGGAGCTACCAATATACCCTGCGCGTTTGCGAGTAATTCGCCGACATTGTCGGTGGTGATTATTTCGGAGTTCAACATTTTCAACCTGACTTTTACCTTATTGGCTACTCCGGCATGTATAAATGCTTCTGAAATTGACTTGTAAGCATCGGGCAGCGCAGTGTATTTACCAATAAGAACGACATTTACTTCCGATTCCGGATTTTTCAGTTTATTAACGAAATCCACCCATTCGTTCATTTGTATTTTTGAGGTATCATTTACCGAATATCCCAATTTACGTAGCGTTGTGCGGTCTAAGCCTTCTTTTTGCATCAGCATGGGGACTTCGTATATTGACGCCACATCAATGGATTCGATAACGCAGTCTTTTTCGACGTTACAAAATCTTGCGACCTTGTTACGTATATCTTCGCCGAGACTTTTTTCGGTGCGCAGAACAAGTATATCAGGTTGAATACCTGCTTCTAAAAGACTTTTCACCGAATGTTGAGTGGGTTTTGTTTTCAATTCGCCTGCGGCAGCCAGATACGGGACTAAAGTTAAATGTATAACTAAGGAATTTCCTGCGCCGAGTTCATATTTTAGCTGTCTAACCGATTCAATATAAGGGAGTGATTCTATATCGCCCACCGTGCCGCCTATTTCGGTAATTACTACATCGAATTTATTTTTCGAGCCGAGTAATTTTATTCTGTATTTGATTTCGTCGGTGATATGAGGTATAACCTGAACGGTTTTTCCTAAAAACTCGCCTTTACGTTCCTTATTTATAACCGATTGATATATTCTGCCTGTTGTAACATTATTTTCCTGAGTTGTGTGAGTATTTAGAAACCGTTCATAATGACCTAAGTCCAAATCGGTTTCGGCGCCGTCTTCCGTAACGAAACATTCGCCGTGTTCGTATGGGTTTAATGTTCCCGGGTCGATATTAAGGTAAGGGTCAAGTTTCTGTATTGTCCCTCTGTATCCGCGGGCTTGGAGCAGTTTGGCAAGCGATGCGGAAATAATACCTTTACCTAAGGAAGAAGTTACTCCGCCTGTAACAAAAATATACTTTGTTTGGTGCATGTTTTTTCGAATATTTTATTCAAATTCCTTATCTATCAATCTTATTTGTTCTTCGAGCAAATAGATTTCTTTTTGAGCGCCGTCGATTTTTTTACGAACGTCGGAGATTACGGATTCGGAATTTTTAGTGCTGGCAAAAAATCCGATATTGTTTTCGAGCAAAGCCACTTCGTTTTCGAGTTCGATAATTTTTTTGAGTAATTTGTCGCGTTCGCTTCGTTCGGGATAACTCTGTTTGCGTCCCGAATTTTTAACTCGTTCTTTGGAGCGTATGTTATCGGTACGCGTGTTATCGGTGCGCATGTTATCGGTACGTGTGTTATCACGTTCTGTGTTATTGACTTTTAGAGCGCTGTATTTGCTGTCTAATAATGCAAAAAATCGTTTTTGGATTTTCCCCTTTTCTTTAATCGGCACAAAGCCTATTTCGTTCCAGCGTTGACGGAATTGCCTTAATGTTTCAAATGCTTCGGCAGGATTTTTCGGAGTATATTGTTCAAGTTCGGTAAGCAAGGATTCTTTTGCTTGCCAATTGTTGTTCAGACTGTTGTCTTTTTGTGAGAAAAATTCCGCTTTACGGTTAAAAAACGAATCGCAGGCTACTCTGAATCTGTTCCATAACACATCGGAGTATTTGCGTGGAACGGGACCTGTCTGTTTCCATTGTTTTTGCAGGGCAATTAACAGTTCTGTTGTTTCTTTCCAATTTTCGTTATTTTGAAGCGCTTCTGCCTGTTCGCACAATTCTTTTTTCAGTCTTATATTATTATTTGTTTCATGTTTCAGTATTTTGTAAAAATCCCGTCTTGTTGTAAAAAATGTATCGCGTGCTTTTTTCAGGCGGGCATAAGCTTCGGCATTATCCTTTTTGGGGACGAATCCTATTGATTTCCACTCTTCAAGTATGACTAAAAGTTCATCGGAAGCTTTTTGCCATTCTCTCATAGTTTTGTGTTTTATTTTGTTTAATTCTTCCAAACGTTCGCACAAATCCATTTTCATTTGCAGATTATGTACACGTTCGGCTCTCAGTTGTTCAAAATATGCCTGATGTTTTTTATTTATTTGTAGAGTAACTTCTTTAAAGCGTTCCCAGAGTTCGTCTTTTTGTTCTCTCGGCACAGGACCTATTTCACGCCAGGTGTCGTGATATGTTTGCAATTGAGCAAAAGCCTCCGACACAGAATTTGAATCCAGAAGGGATTCGGCTTTTTTGATGAGATTATTTTTTGCTTCGAGGTTCCGTTTGAGATCGAGGTCGCGTAATTCTTTGTTTATTTTCACATAATCGTAGAATTTTTCCACATTATGATGCCAGGTATCCCACAGGTCTTTAACGCAATTTTGAGGAACTTGCCCTGTTTCCTTCCAGCGTTTCATCAGGTCGTGGAATTTATGAAACGTTTGGTTCAGATTTTCTTCTTCGTTGGTTAAATCTTTTAACTCTTCAATAATTGCAAGTTTCTTTTTATAATTTTCTTCTTTTTGATTTTCTACATTTTGTATAAAGCCTTCTCTTTTATTTTTGTATTTATTTAGATACGCTTTAAATTCTTGTTCAAAAGGATCTTCAACAGGTTCAAATGGTTCTCCTTCTTCTATACTGATTTTTTCCTGTTCATCCTGTTCCTGTCTGTAGTTTCTGTAGAAGACGTTTTTAATTGCTTCCACATCCCTTCTTATACGTTCGATAGAAGAACTGTCAACAAGGCGTTTAAGTTCGTCAAGAAGATCCTTTTGCGATAGAATAGAATAATTTTTTTCCACATTCACTTCTTTTTCCGAAGCAATTTCTTCTCCCAAATCCAATTCTTCGGGGTCTTCCGATTCGATATTTTGCGGTATCAAAGCGTCTGTTTCTACTTGAGTATCTATCTCGTTGTCAATAATTTTATCTCTTTCACTTGTTTCCATCATCACCTGATTTTTGGCTATTATCATAAAACTTCCGAAACCCTTGTCCGGCAAGTGCAAATATAGACATATTTTTGCAGATAATAAACAATTGATACCGATTTAGGGATTTTTAGTTGTAAAATTTGTGAATTAAACATGTATTTGTAACTTATTAAATAATCTAAATATGATTGACTTAACCTGTAAATATTAAATTTGTGAAACATGAAAATAATTTTTATATTTTTTGTTTTATTTATCTATTCATTTAATTACATTTATTGAAATTTTGCAATAATTTTACAGTAAAAAACGAATTATGAAGCATAACTTTCCATTTTTTTACTTTTATAAAAAGATTTGTGCAAGAATTTCCGATTTGACCGAACTGATATATGGAAATATAAAATCCACTGTTGATACGAGATAATCGTATGTTTTCGAAATTTGTAAATCTTTGCCGAGCGCCTCAATTTCCGTTAATTTCAATGCTTTGATTGCATACGCCAATACGATGAAAATTAATATTATTTTCATCATTCCGAAGAGCAGTCCGAACAATCGGTTCACCCAGCTTAGCATTGCCATTTTAATTAATTTATCCAATAATCTTGCAAGCCACAGAGCGAGAAAATATATTATTATCGACAGAGTAACAAAGACGACGATTTTCATCACTTCCGGATTTACGTCAAAATTACTGCACCACCAGGCAGTCACGGACGAGGATATTTTATAGGCGCAATATGTTCCTACAAATATGCCTGCCAGTCCAATCAATTGCCTCATTAATCCTTTGGCAAAACCAAATATTGCAGCTGTAAGAACTGCAATTGAAAATATCAGATCAAAAACCGAAAATGTCCCCATTATCAATCAAATATATATATAATTTCGTTATCTTGTTTCATATAGTAATTCTCGCGTGCAAACTTTTCCACACTGTCTTTATTCGTTTTCAGTATCTGAATTTTTTTTTGCAATTCCAACGTCTTTTTATCAAAAAGTTCTATTTCTTTTTTGATTTTATTGTTGTCCGATTGCTGTTTCATCCACTTAGGAATAGTAACTTCGTCAAAGAAAATAATCCAAATAAAGAATATAATAATAGTTATCAGATTCTTATTTTTTAAATATTTCAATAACTTTGTTCGCATGTTAATTTGTTGTTAATTGTCGAAGAAAACATTAATTTTCAATCCTGTAAATCATACGTACCGTTCCATTTTGTTTTTACGCAATTCCGTTTTATGTATCATCATATTAGCGAATCACAAAACGAAAACGATTATGTTTACTGTTTTGTGATTCGACAATCTAATATTTTTCAGTATTCATAAAATTTGCTGTGCCGGTTAATGTTCCAGAATATCCAGCAGTTCGTCAAATTTAGGAGTAAGAATTATTTCCGTTCTTCTGTTTTTTTGTTTTCCCTCGTTAGTTTCATTCGATTCTAAGGGGATAAATTCTCCACGTCCTGCGGCGGTGATTCTTGCCGGGTCTATTGTTGTATTTTTCAGCAGAGTGCGGACTACTGTTGTTGCTCTTTTCACACTCAAATCCCAGTTATCCGTCAAAGCTCCCGTGCCTGCATATTTCACGTTATCCGTATGACCTTCAACCACAATATTTATATCAGTGTTTTGTGCCAGCACTTTACTGACTTCCGCCAATGCTTCCAGTCCGGGTTTTTCTATGTCCCATTTTCCGGATTTAAACAGCAATTTTTCATCGACAGACACATACACTTTTCCGTTTTTTTGGATCACCGACAATCCTTTACCTTCAAAACCAACCAAGGCGTCGGTGACTTTTTTCTTGAGCATGGCTAATGCTTCGGCTTGTTTTTCCATTGCTGCCTGAAGCTCTATGTATTTTTTATTTTTTTCTCTCAACTCATCTTCTTTTTGTTGCAGCGATTCTTCGCTTTGTTGTATTCTTTTCAGCAAATCCTGCATTTCTGTTTGTGAGGTGGTTGACATTTTTTTCTGGAAATCCTGCAGGTCATCATATTGTTTTTTCAGTGATTTGTTCTGTACTCTCAACGATTCCAATTCACTGTTCAGACCGGCAATTTCTTTTCCTAATTGTGTAAGCTTGTTTGTTTGTTCTTCCGCTTTCACGCTCAAATTATCATAATTATTCTGAAGTCTATGATAACGGGATTCTAAAGTTTTGTACTTTTTAGTCGATACACATGAACTCAAAAGTAAAAAACACGACAGTATCAAAAATATATTCCTTTTCATTTTATTTTGTAGTTATTATTTATTAAACCTTTAAAAATTTCGTTCGAATTAATTCATCTTTTCCTTATAATTATAGATTCGAATTATTTTTTGCGCAAAGTTATAAATTTGTTATTTAAATATGCAATTATTTTTTTTTGAGATGTACAAATCATTTTGTATAGGATTAAAGATTAACGTAATTCTATAGAAAACAGTTGAAAATTCACATTCCTGTTTTTCTTATTTTGTTTTATTCCACTAACCATCGTTTCAGTGTCCGTTCGGCGGGGTCAAATTCCGCTCCGATTTTGACTGTTTTGCGCTGTCCGACGCTGTAGGGAATGAGGTAGCCTTTGTCGTCGATCTGTTGCAGGGCTTCTTCCGCAGTGCCGTTGCC
>JAISRS010000540.1 GCA_031273485.1 Prevotellaceae bacterium | reverse complement strand
AACTGCCCTCCGTAGCCGACCTGGAGGAGCATTAAGCGGATTGCATCATCCCATTGCGCGGATGTTATTTTGAGCGTCCCCTTTACCTTTTCTATCCAGGCGTTTTGCTCATCTCCTGTCCATCCACAGGAACCGCTTTCGACGGCAAGACCGGTATCCAGGAAGCAGGAGAATTTTCCCGTGTTTGCGAGTAAATCACCGATAGCGTCACTGCTGTTTCTCGCCAGCAGCGCTTCGTCTATCTCGTCCTCGTATGTTTCAAAGACAAGGCTGTGAGCTTGGTCTTCTTCCAGACCATACTCTCTGATGATAGCGTCTTGAATCGTTCGCTTGTAATAGTTAAGCGATTCATGCTCATACGCGCTTATCATATCGTCCAACTCCTCATGCAGTGCATCCAGACTGTTATTGGAGATGCACATCTGAAGACAGTCGGTATAAGCCTTCAAATCACTGCCCCTGTCAGCCTCGTATAGACTGACGTATTGGGGAATCGTCGCAAGGATTTTTGCTTTCATACTTTCATTTGTTTTATCCGCCTTTTTACAGCAGTTGTTGTTTCATGGGCAAAAAGTAATTCCGCGCTTCCGCCGGGCAAGGCTTTCGGGGAAAAAATACCGCAGCGAAGCGAGGACGATTTTTCCCCCGAAACCCGAAGGGCACCGGCCTTGCAAGGCGGAGAAAGCGCGGAATTAACTTTGTCCATGAAACAATAGCTGGCTGTTTTTTTATTTTTGGGGTAATTGTCGATATATTCTGATAATCAGACGAATTTGGCTTTTAGATTCAATGGTTGCACTAAATATGTTATACAACATACAAAATAATAGAGTATTTAGCATAAGAATCAAATAAATGTTATAAATTTGCATCATTATTAATAAAAATCGAATAAATGTTGTAAATTATATATGCTATTATAAAATGAAATTAAGAAAATCATCGTACACGATTAGTGTTAAGATAGAAAACGAAAGAGATAAGTATATGTTGATTCATGGTTATACAGGTGCTATTGATATAGTAAATTTTACTGTGGATAAGTATTTAGAAACGGGAGTTGACTTTTCCGAAGACATTGTGCCATTTTCCAAATCGACATTAGATATGTTACTAAATAGGGGATACTTAACGACAAAAGATAGAGAAGAAGAACGTCAACACGTAATAAAGCTTGCCAGCCTTCTACATAAAACAAAAAAAATCATGCATAAAAGTTTTGTTTTTATGGTAGCATACGATTGTAATTTTCGATGTCCTTATTGTTATGAAAGTAAAGTTCTTAAAAATAGTAGACAATGGTCAAGAAGAGTGTTTTCTAAGGAAATGGTAGACAAAGCATATAATAGTATTTTTATGATTGAACCAGAACATAGACTTCGCCCTAATGTCATCTTATTATATGGCGGTGAACCTTTACTAAAAGATAATAAAGATATAGTTGAATATATTGTAAATAAAGGAAAGGATTTAGGATTCAGATTTACTGCAGTAACAAATGGTTATGATCTTGCTGAGTATGAGCACTTACTATCTCCTGAATGTATATTTATGCTTCAAGTGACATTAGATGGAACAGAAGAAATGCATAATAGACGTCGAATTCATCATTCTGGAGAAAAAACTTTTCAGAAAATACTTGATAATATTAGTTTAGCACTTGATAGAGGGGTAAACATTAGTCTCAGAATAAATACTGATGGGAATAATTTTTACGACTTAGATGGGTTATACCTTTTATTTAAAGAGTTAGGTTTTTTTGAAAAAAGAGGAAAATTCAATCCATATTCAGCAAAATTATTTGATTATAGCCAAAATGAAGATGTCACTGATAATTCAAAGGGAAATAGAAAATTAAATTATTTGAATGAAAGGGAGTTTAATTTACTCCATAAAAAAGAAAAGTATAAGTATAATTGTAATCTTTCTGATAAAGCACAAATGATTAAAGATTCGATACTTAAGAAAAAACGATTGACATTTTCTCCAGTCTATTGTTCTGCTCAAATTGGGTCGTACATATTAGACCCTTTTGGAGAAATATATGGATGTTGGAACGAGATAGGAGTTAAAGATAAAGTAATAGGACATTATTTCGATGAAGAGATAAATTGGACTGATTATAAAAATCATTGGCATTCTCAGAATATTGGTACTTCTTTTCAATGTAGTATTTGTAAATATGCCTTTATTTGTCATGGAGGCTGTATTTCACACAATGAATTAAGAAAAGGAATTCTCGAACCTGGTTATTGTAATGATTTTTCCGAAACTATTAAAAACGCCGTAAATCTTGCTTACAATTACTTGAAACAAGAAAGAGATAACTAAGTGTAGGTTTATAAACATTTTGGTAGAGAATTTAATTAAAAGACAATAATAATATTTTTTTATCATATTAATATATTACACAATGGAAACTAAAAAATTACTATTAGCAAAAAATGACGAGTTAATGTCGTTAAATGAAAATTTGTATGATGAGTTTTATATTCAAGAACTCGAATCTAGATTAGAAACAGATCCATTAGCTATAGGTGGTATTCTGGATATGTTTAGTCAAGATGTAAGTATGGCAGAAGGCGATTGTGTTGGATATTCATCTTGTGGTGAGAATTCAGGTGATCTTTGTGGTATCAATGCTTGCAATTGTTTGTTTGCGTGCAGCTGCATATTGAAAATATGGTGATTAAACTTAAATCTTGATGAAGCTGTCCCAAAAGTTTGAAATTTTCTTTTAATACTTTCATATTAAAACTATTCAGGCTGTATGTGATTAAATTGCAAGTTCAAGACCCTGTAATTAGACTTTTGGGACAACCCTATCAAATTAACAAAAAAAACAATGAAAACAATATCGGCGATAGAAAATGATGAGTTGATGTCATTGAACGAAAATTTATACGATGAATTTTATATTCAAGAACTCGAATATAGGTTGGAAACAGATCCTTTGGCCATGGGTGGTATCCTGGAGATGTTTAATCAAGATATAAATATAACACAATCAGATTGCATTGGGTATACTTCTTGCACTGGTGAAAATACGGGTGGTGGATGTGGTATACATCTTGGTTGTGATTGTGTGATTAAATTTTGGTGATAAGTGAGAATATGGATGGGATAGAAAAGATTAAAATTTTCGAATTTGATACTTCTAATGAAAAAAAGGAATATTTAATTGAATTTGAAGATCGTTATTTTGAGGCAAGTTTTTTCGTAGCACACTTAATAAAAACGCTTAAAGAATTTCCTGCTTTAAAAGAAGCTGTTGATGTCTTTCGTGGGCCAAAAAATCAAAAGTATAGTGAAAAAGAATTTATGGGTCTTATAGATAAATTTATAATGCCCATTCTTGAGTCTACAAAAACAAAAAAGGAAGATTCACTTTTATTTAAAATTGAACTTGTCAGCAAAAAACAAGTCGAAAAATTTTCTAATTTATTGAAATATTTATTCCGCAAGTATTTGATTATTGTATTTTTATCTATTTTTCTTGCTTTCGAGGTGTTGTTTGTAATCTTTTCATCAGAACTCCTTAATTTAGGGACACTTAATATTTATTTTGTCGTAGGAATTATTGGTTTAATGCTTGTCTTCTCTTTTATTCATGAATTAGGCCATGCTTCGGCATGTAAATATTTTAATGTAGAGCATGGAGAAGTTGGTTTTGGGCTTTATTTGAATTTTCCAGTGTTCTATACAGATGTTTCAAATGTGTGGAAATTACCAAAACAACAGAGAATAATTGTCAATCTTGCCGGAGTTTATTTCCAGATAATTATTTTAAATTTTATATTTTGCGCCTATTTTTTAACTTACAACAACTTTATAAAATATTTTATTATTGCATCTAATATTGGTTTACTAAGCACACTAAATCCATTTTTTAAATTTGACGGATATTGGATTGCTTCTGATTTATTGGGAGTTGCTAATTTAAGAAGACGCTCTAGAGAATTCATTTCTTATATGTTTAATAGACTTTTTAAAAGGAATATACAGCGGAAACCATATTTATTAATGATGAAAAAGAAAGAGAAAATATTCATGGCCATTTATTCCATTGTTGTAAACTTCTTTTTTGCTTTTTATGTTTTCTATATTATCCCAGTTTTTCTGTATAGTTTTTTTTTAATATTCCCTAACAATGTTACTCAATTAGTAACTTCTCTTTCGAATGATATATCTCCAAGTTTTAATTTAATCCAGGCTATATTTACACAACTTTTGTTTTTTGTTTTGATAATTCTTCTTTTGTGTAAAATGATTATAATCCCGTTAATAAAACAATTACTAACTAAAAGGAGCTAAGAAATATGGATGAAATAGTTAATACGGAAATAAAAAATGACACATTAAAGCTTCCAAATAAATGGTTTGGTATTTTGATTCTACTACTTGCATTTTTAGTATCTGTATGCAATATTAACGACCCTTTATTTTTAATAGGGGTTTGTTTAGTGTTATTTCTAATTTGGACTTCAAAAAAACACCCTGTAAATTTTAGATATTTCGATCTGATTTTATTAACAATTTGGTTGTTTTCGCTATTTGAGGTACTCTTTTCAATGGAGATAATCAGTAGTTTTATATATTTTAGAATGTTTACATTTGCTATTTTATTTTATTTTATTATACGTTCTTATGTGCAAGATATTAATGTATGTAAAACTTTATTACTTGGGTGTTGTATAATAATAGGTTTATTGTGTCTCATTGCACTGGCTTCTTTCTTTCTTTTCAAAAACAGCATTGAAAATATAGGATTCACTAATTTATATGATTTCAGGTATCGATATAGACCCGTTGGGTATCTAACAAATGTTTGGGGAGCGCTATTATTATGTTTTTTAGGCATTCTTTCTTTGACAATTATATTTCACAAAAAAAGTAAAATGACAGTTTTTCTATTGTATACAATTTTTATATTAGTCATATTTGAGATTGTTGTATCATTTTCAAGAGGAGTCTACCTAACATTCTTGTTTTTTTTAATTGGTTGTATTTGTTTTATTATTTTTAGAAAAACAAGAATCATCAAGAAAGTATATGCAATTTTTATCCTTTTGCTCCCACTATTAATATTTTGTATGCTATTTAAAGATGATGTTATTTGCACTTTAAAATTCAATGAAACAATCTCACAACAAAGAAGTATTTCTGGTAGACAAGATGCAATCTCTTCTTCTTATAATGTTTTTAAAGAATCGCCTATAATTGGAACAGGAACACAAACATTTTCGATGGTTATAAATGATATGAGATATGAAGATGATAATATAGAGTACACTAATTTTGCTCCAAACTCTTATATGCAATTATTGACAGAACAGGGTATAGTAGGATTGATAATATGGTTATTTTTGTTTATAACATTGATATTTGTCATCAAAAGACAAGACAATCCATTTTCCCGATTCATCAGCAGAGTGATATTTTTCTTCCTTGTAGTACTATTTATTAAAGAAGCTACATTTCCCTTATTTTTTAATTCAAGTGGGTGTCAGATAATAGTCTTTATGTTAGTTGCTATATTACTTAATTTTGCAACTAAGTCTAATAATTCTTTTTGTTTTTCCCACATAGTCCAAAATATTATACTTGTTTTTTTTCCTCTCTGCTGTATATCTATAATTGTTTTTTCTTCTATCTATACGAATGATGAATATCATAACACGAAGGCTATTATTTCTATGGGTGAAAAGGAGTATTATGAAGCTTTAAAACATGTTTCTAAAACACATCAAAGAACACCATATTTGATTAATAGGAGTATTATTCATTGGGAAATTTTCAAAAACACAAAAAATACAGATCATTTATTTGAGTCAAAAAAATATTTAAAAAAGGCTATAAGGAAAAACAAGCATGACAAAATGTTGCAATTTCAACTTGCAATGATTCTAAAATCAGAGAACAAATTAGATTCCGCAAAATATATTCTTGAGTATTTGACTTTAAAATATCCTGATAATGGACTATATAATTTTGCAATGTTCAATATGTTATATGAATTAGGGGAAACGGATCGAGCATTGCCCTATATGGTAAAACTAGTAGAACTTTCACCATTAATTGTTGGAAGTTCCTATTGGAAATATTCTATTGATAGTGACTCAGTTATTTCAAATAAATTAAAGAAGAATTTACATAAGAATTTGGATTTTATAAAGCAGACAATGAAAACTAACAACCCAATTGAATTAGCAAAATTTGGATATATATTGTTTTTATTTGGAGAGCATAAAGATGCAAAAATAATGTTAAGTGAAGCGTTAACTTTGATGCCAAATTTAGCGTATCCTTGGCTTTATTTATCCCAAATAGAAAATGAAAACAAAATGTTTTATTTGACAAAATTCCTGTATCTAAATAACAATCTTCATACAAATAGGGATGTGGAACTTTTTCTACAATCTGGCAAATTTGAAGAAATGATAGAGAATAGAAAACTATTTCGATATGATTATAATACTAAGTTTGAAAACTGGTATAAAAGTTCAACCGTTATGATGTATGACAAATATATTTCAACTATTCTTTCTAACTAATTACGCAATTTAAATGAGAATATTATGATTGAAATCAAGAATCTCACCAAGGTATTTTATACCAAGGAAATCAAAACAACGGCGCTCAATGCGGTGAATCTGGATGTTGAACGAGGGACGTTCCTTTCCATCATGGGGCCGTCGGGGTGCGGGAAATCGACCTTGCTGAACATGATAGGCTTGTTGGATCAGCCTACCGGCGGGCATATCGTGATCAATGGGTCGGAGGTGACGGCCATGCGCGACGCTGAAACGGCCAAGTTCCGTAACAATGTGCTCGGCTTTATTTTCCAGCGTTTTCACTTGATACCGGCGCTCAATGTGCTGGATAATGTGGAGTTGCCCTTGCTCTATCGGAGCCATGTTGCTGAAAAAGAGTGCCGGCAGCGGGCGCTGGACGTACTCGAAAAGGTCGGCTTATCGCATAGGTTGAAACATTTCCCTTCGCAATTGTCTGGCGGACAGTGCCAGCGTGTAGCCATCGCCCGCGCTCTCATTGGCAAGCCCGAAATCATCCTGGCGGATGAGCCAACAGGTAATCTGGACAGTAAAATGAGCGACGAAATCATGAAATTATTGGTGGAAATCAACCAAGAAGGTACGACCATCGTGATGGTCACACACGATGAAAAGATTGCGGGGCAAACGCAAAAAATCGTTCGTATGTTGGATGGCATAATCAGCGAGGTATGAAAAGGAAATGGGCGCAACACATCAAGTCTGCTTTATATAATATTCGGAAAAACAAAGCATACGCCCTGTTTTGTGCTTCGGGTACGGCTTTTACCTTTATTTTTGTTGTTTTTTTGGCGCAGTTGGCGTATACAGCGCTGAGCAATTACCCGCCATCCGTCCATGCCGACCGCACCCTTTCCGTGAGTACTTTTACGGATAATGACGGGAAAAATATCGGTGGATTGTCGCGGATAGAAATTGATTTTCTCTTGCAGGACATCAAAGAATATACCTCTTATTCCATCATCAATCAGGGTACGGTCAATGCGTTGATTCAGGATCGTTTCAGAATCTTTTCGGTGGCATACGTGAATGCGGAATTTTGGGAGATGTACAGCTATACATTCCTGGCAGGACGCCCCTTTACGAGGGATGAATGTGAGGCCCGGAAAAATGGGGTAGTCATCACGAAAAACCTGGCGAAATCCTGTTTTCGTTCCCTCGACATTGTGGGGAGGAAAATAGAAGTGCGGGGAATGGATTTTGAGATAGTTGGTGTGGTGGATGATTTTTCGTTTATCTCTTCGCCTACCAGTACTTCCGAGATATGGTTTCCCCATACGTTTTATCCTTTTTCCAATCCTTTTACTTTGCACGTTTTCTTCTCTTCGCCGACAGATATGAAGCGAGCTAAAGAGTTGGTAAGCAAAGCAGTTGAGCAATCTTTCAGCAAGAAAAACGTATCGGTTTATACGGGAAACATAAGCACGGTGAAAGAACAAAAAATAGGACAGTCGGGCGATTCGGTGCTCGGATTGGGTATTGGTACGATTATACTGCTTTTGCTGCTGATTCCCGCTATTAATATCCTAACTTTGAAACTGGCTTATACCCGTAACCGGGCGGAAGAAATAGCTATCAGGCGCACCTTTGGATCTGGTAAATTAGCTTCCTTTTTCCAGTTAATGCTTGAAGATTTGCTTTTGGTAATGGCCGGTACTTTGATCGGGATTGTAGCGACGAAACCCTTTGTTTTGATGATACAGCGCACGTTTTTTGATATACCCATGCTGGGGAGTACTTCGTTGATATCAGGCGTTGATTTTTTCGTTATTGCAGGCGTAATCGTTCCGTTGATGATGTTGTTTTTATTTATGTTCGGAGGGATTCCGGCTTACGTGACGGCAAAGCGTAACATTGCCGATGTATTGAAAGGAGGTATGCAATGAAAATGATGCGACATATTTTAAAATTGCTGTGGAACCGGAAAAAGAATTACCGGGGAATCTTTGTCGAACAGGCATTGATTATGCTGGTACTGATGGTTTGTCTGGTCGGGATATTCGACATGGTAAAAAAATACAAAACGCCCGGTTTATTGGATGTTGACAACACAATATTGTGCGGATGGAATACCATCAAAGGCGACCTGACTCCAGAGGAAATGGCTGACATTTACCGGAATTATGAGAGCATTGCCGGAAATTTAAAACAATTGCCGCATGTCCTTTCCCTCACGAAAAGCCATTACCTGGCTCCCTATTTCGGCACCGACATGCATATGCCCGTCGATTCGGTGGTGATTGAAAATCGCAGAATAGATGTATTCGTCAAAGGCTCTGACGAATACGGGCTTTCGGTTTTTCGTCCCGTATTGGAGGAGGGGGAATGGTTGACGAACAAAAAACGGGATGACGGGACTGACCCTGTGGTGATTACCCGCCAATTGGCCGAAAAAGCAGGATGGAGCAGCGCCGTCGGGAAAAAGCTTATATTAGGCTCGCAAACGTTTACCGTCGTTGGCGTGGTGGCCGGACTGAAGCAGCAACCTTTCGATCCCTCTCCGCCGGCAGTGGTTATTCCCGTATACCTTTCCCATCCAAGTAAAATTCAGTATGTTGTGCGACTGAAAGGGAATGAGAAGGATGCGTTTTTCCTCTCTTTTTACAACGAAACCAAGCGACAGCTAAGCCTCGACAGGGTAGAACCTGTCATCATAGATATGGAAACCCTGCGAACCGCCCCTGTTTTCACAAAGACCATCTGGTGGGTTTTACTGGGCGTATCCATTGCCTTTTTCACGTTTTTTGCCTTTATCGGCACCTTTGGGTTGTTCTGGCTTTATGCGCAGAAACATTTCGCCGAATATGCCCTGCGGATGGCCTTGGGTTCTACAAGAAAACAACTGATATATACGGTTATAGCGGAAAGTTTACTACTCACATGCCTGGCTGTTTTGCCCTCGTTGATTCTTTTCTTTCTGGTTTACACCTCCGGTCAGTTGGTGGGCTTTGCCGTTGCTGCCGGGATTATGGTGTTGTTTTCGGTTGTAAGTGCCTGGTTTCCGGCATGGAGCGTATCAAGGGTAAAACCGGCGGAAGCCTTGCAGTATGAATAAATTGGAGCATTTCGTTTGGGCGGCCATCCTCTGCCTGTCGAGTCTGGGCGCGGGAAAAGCCCAGGAGCGTCTGTTGACGCTTGAAGACGCCTTTACGTTGGCCGAAGAGCGGTCGCTGGATGCGTCCATTGCGCGAAACCTGTTCTTGAATGCGGTGTGGCAATACCGGAATTACAAAGCCGAATTATTGCCGAATGTGATATTAGACGGCACTTTGCCCAGTTTGAACCGCTCCCTCGGCACCTACCAGAAAGAAGACGGCTCGTATGGGTTTGTTAAAAATAACACACTCATCGAAAACCTCTCGTTGTCGATTGAGCAGAATATCCCTTTGACGGGAGGTACGTTTACCGTTCAGTCGCAATTGCAACGAATCGACCAGTTCGACAAACGTACCACGGGATACCTGAGCGTTCCGCTCTCCGTCACCCTGCAACAACCTCTGTTTCACGCCAAAACCCTGAAATGGGCGATGCGTATCGAACCCGAAAGATACAGGGAAGCCCTGAAGCAATACCAAGTCAACAGGGAAGAAATCTACCTGAATGTGATTAACTATTACTTTGATTTGCTGTTGGCTATGACCAATCTGGAGATGGCAAATATCAATCTCGACAATGCCGTCAAACTCTTCGATATTGCCAGAGGGAAACGAAGCATCGGGCTGATTTCGCAAAACGAAATGTACCAACTGGAACTGGGAAAAATCAATGCCGAGGCCGGCCTTATTTC
>JAISRS010000502.1 GCA_031273485.1 Prevotellaceae bacterium | reverse complement strand
AGTTCGAAAACATCGTATTGACCTGGTTTTTATCCGATAACCCTGAATATGTTTCGTCGATCTATCGCTATATGACAGATCAGCATGGTATAATTGCCGTATATGATTAGAAGACAGGAGGTTTCTTAATGAGTAAAATGATTAACCGGAGTAAAGAACTTTTACGGATTTCCCCCAAAAATCCGGCCCAAACTGAATATTCCACAAACGATGGCCGTAACTGGAATATCAGGCACCCCGGCAATTCCGCATACGGTGAATTTATGGATTTAACCGACAATGGGGATGAAATTCTTGCCACTACCAGCAAGGGACTCTTTTTCTCGAAAAACGAGGGGCGTAACTGGCAGAAGCGGGGGTAAAATAGCGGAGGAGTAGCGGCAGAGCCACCGAAAAGCAACGAGACTGTCGGAAAAGTAATTTTGGAGCTTTGATAACGCTATATATAGCGTACTGGTGGTTGAGAATGAACATATATGGTGGTCATTTGGCATATCGGGGACTAATTCGACAGTCTCAACACGGTACATTGAAGGATGCCACCGCCTAAAGGGATCGGCTTTTGGCTATCTTGACAAAATTCCCCAGTCGGTGAATAATGATAATCAAGAGGCGTCTTAATGAACGAAATAACGCTTATGCCCATTGGCTGTTTATGGGATAAGGGTTTTTTTATCCCATCTTATCAGCGAGGTTACCGCTGGACAAAACAGCAGGTAGAAGATCTTTTAGATGATATTCTTGAATTTACGAAAAAGGAAAAGACAAAAAATGAATTTTATTGCCTGCAACCTCTGGTTGTTAGAAAACACAAATTGGAAAGACAGGGAAAAATAATAGAAGATGGATGGGAAGTCATAGACGGCCAACAGAGGCTTACCACCATTAGAATAATTCTGGAATGTATTCGTGAAAAATATCTCGACAGAAAATCTTACAAAAATGACTATAGCAAAGAAGTATTTCACCTTGAATATGAAACCAGGCCCGAGACTGAGAAATTAATGAAGGATATAACAAAAGAAGGGAGGGACTATATCGACGATCATTTTATCAAAAAAGCCTATGATACTATTTTGTTATGGTTCGAAAAAAAGATTCTGGAAGGAAAAAAACCAATTTCGATATACCAACCTATTCTTAAAGCTCTTGCCTTAACATGGGATGACCATATTGCTACAGAAAATGCCAGCACAGGTATAGTTCAGGTAATTTGGTATGAAATACAGGACGAAAAAGATCCTATAGAAACTTTTAGACGTATCAATATGGATAAAATTCCTTTGACAAATTCCGAACTGATAAAAGCGCTTTTTTTGCGGGAACAAAATTTTTGCAAGGATAGTGAAGATAATAAAAGCGATTTACTTGAACTCCGTCAATTGCAGATTGCAACAGACTGGGATAGGATAGAAAATAGTCTACAGAATGATGAATTCTGGTGGTTTTTGAATAAAGACAAAGATGATATTCCTCCTGCACGTATTGAATTTATTTTTGAGCTTATGAAGGATATAGCCCTTAAAAACGATCCTTCACTGACGGAAATAATTGGAAATGATAAGGACGCGACTTTCCGATATTTTAACCACAGGCTTTCATCAAAAAAGAATGATTATGTAACAGTTAAAACTTTATGGGACGAAGTAAAAGATTATTTTTACTGCTTTGAAGACTGGTTTAACAATTATGAATGGTATCACTATATAGGTTTTTTAGTTTACTGCGGACGTAAGATTCTTGATATTTATCTGGCCTGCAAAGATGGAATACATGATAAAGAAGCAAAAATATTCGTAAAAACAAGAGAAGATGTAACCAGGGTGCTGCAGGAACTTGTCAGGCGGCATTTTAAGAACGTAAAATGGACAAGCGATAAAAACGGGCCGTATATTAATTTGTCATATGATAAAGACAAAAAGACTATATGGGATCTTCTATTCCTCTATAATATTGAATGTATTGTGGCGCAATGCAAGAATGGCCGATTCATTTACAAATTTCCGTTTAAGGCTTTTAAAGAAAACGGAAAAGAGCATTGGGATGTGGAGCATATAGATTCCTATACTCAGAATGGATTAAAAGACAAAGATCCACAGGGGAAATGGCTGGAATCTTCCAACCATGTAATAGATATGTTTAAAAAGTTAAGAGAATCGTATAAATTAGAGTTCGATGATCTGAAAAGATTGCAAAAAAGAATTAAAGAATATAAAGATACAGAACAAAAGGATGATGAAGTATTTGAAGCCTTGCATTCGGATATACAGAAAATTTTTCAGGAAGATGAAAACAATGAAGATATTAAGAACAATATTGGAAATTTAACGCTTTTGGACTCCCATACCAACCGCAGTTATGGCAATGCCCTTTTTTGGGCAAAGCGGGAAATTATTATCAAAAATGATCAGAATGGCTTATTCATTCCCATAGGAACAAAAAATGTCTTTCTGAAATATTTTGATAAAGATGGAATTTCACTTACCAGTTGGTCTCAGGCGGATATTGAAAAATATCGCGCTAATATTGCCGATACACTCAAGAAATTTCTGCCGTCGAACGAGGAGAATTAAACATGAATAGCTATACATTTCTTGATGTTTTTGGAAACGATATTGATGTTAAAGATGAAAAGAAAAGAGTTGATGGTATCATTATTCCCAGGATACAGCGGGATTATGCTCAAGGCAGGGATACTGAAAGGGAAAGAGATATTCGTGAGCGTTTTGTGTCTGAAATATTTAAAATCATATCAGCGGATGAAGAAAAACTCATGGAACTCGATTTTGTGTACGGCTCTGTCAGGCAAATAAAAAATGGAGAAACTGTCGAAAGACGTTTTATACCTCTTGATGGACAGCAGCGTCTTACGACCTTATATCTCCTTTATTGGTATATAGGAAATCGTGAATTACAGGGCGATGAACTGAAAGAGTTACAAAAAAAATTACGCAATTTTTCTTATGAAGTAAGGTACAGTTCAGGTAGATTTTGCGAAAAATTGGCAGAAATTACCATAAACTTTGAAAATTATCCTAAGACTGAGCTAACAAACTCGACATGGTATTTTAACACTTTTGACAACGATCCAACGGTTAAATCCATGTTGACTATGCTGGACGAAATTCATAGGAATTATATTGCCGTGAAGAAAATGAATTTATACCAAAACCTGTCCCGTATTAGGTTTTATATACTTCCTCTGGATGGTTTTGATTTAACCGATGATCTTTATATTAAGATGAACGCCAGGGGAAAGGAACTGACTGATTTTGAGGCGTTCAAAGCCAGTCTTGTAAATTATATTAAAGATAATGAAAGGAATAATGGATCGGTAAATGCGAAATATAAAAACTATGCTATGCCTTGGCCTGATGTCTTTTCCATAAAACTTGATAATGACTGGACGAATTTCTTTTGGTATTATTCAAGGAAAAATGAAAAACCAGAAGAAGAAAATAACGTAAAATTCGATGATATAATAATGGATCGTTATTATATGCGCTTTTTTGTCCGTTATTTTTTTAATATTTTTATCATAAATAGCTCTCTAAGCGGTGATAAGCCGGAGAAAGAAAATACATTCAGGCTTTATGGTAATCAAAATGATGACCGCAATGTAAGAATTCGTTCAATTGACTATAAAAATATTTTAAACATCAATGTAATTAAAGGAATTGAACGAGTACTGGACTATTTTACCGTACAAGAAAATGATTATTTAAAGTACAAAACTATTATAAAAGCTGAGGCAAAGTATCCCTGGGATGATAAAGAATGGAATTTCTTTGATGTAGCAATAACTCAGGAAGAACGGATTATTTTTTTGGCCATTACCCTGTTTATCGAAAACAGCAAAGATAATGAATTCGATGAAATCCAATTTGCACGATGGATGCGGGTAGTCCGTAATATTGTGGAAAATGCAGGAGTAAATACTGTTGATTCCATGATCGGTGCCATGCGGCTTATCGGCGAACTTTCTAAGTATTCCGCCGATATTTATACCTTCCTTGCGGGGAATACTGAACTAAAATCTAGCACTGCAAGGGACCAAGTTATAGAAGAACGGAAAAAGGCGAAGTTAATCATGGTTGATAAGTCGGGGAAATTTGAACAAGAAATTGTCAATGCAGAGAATCATCCCTTCTTCCGTGGACAGATTTATTTTTTGGTGGATATTTCCGGTGGAGATATAAAAGAGTTTATTACGTACCGGGAAAAGGCAAAGGCTGTCTTCAAAAAGGATATTGAAAAATCACCCTGCCTCTTTCATCGTGCTTTGGCGGCGTTTATCTATAAAAAACCAATTGACGATTATAATTATTATGCCGAAGATTGGAGTAGCAATCGCCGTTATTATTTGGAGGATGAAGATGCTATCCGTTCCTACATGCTGCGTTACAATGAAAATGATTTCTATTACAACCTTCTCAAACAATTTTTAGATTTGGTGGACACCTTTAATCCAGAATCTTCCATGCAAGCTCTAATTAACAATGTTACCCTAAATGAGGCTGAATGGCAGACTTATCTTATAAATTCCCCTCATTGTCTGAATTACTGTGAGCAAAAGCTGGTTACCGTTCGGGA
>JAISRS010000410.1 GCA_031273485.1 Prevotellaceae bacterium | reverse complement strand
GGACAGATTCGGCAACGAGACGGATATCGACGGCGCGCTGCAGGAAGGAAGCAAATTGTTTGTAAATAAAAAGAACCGCTTATCTTCAAACTGTAGCGGTATTATGAAAAATTGCAGATTTTACCTCAAGATATTATTCTTCGCACTGTTTTTTGCCTCATGCGGAAAAGATGCGGAGATAATTATTTTATGCACAAACGACATGCACGGAAGTATTGACAATTTCCCCAAACTGTCGGCTTATTATAAACGGATAAAGGCGGAAAATCCAAATACGTTTTTGTTCAGCAACGGCGATTTGTTTTCGGGAAATCCGTTAGTGGACATGTATCCCGAAAAGGGTTACCCCATTGTGGATATAATGAATAAGGTCGGTTACTGTTTGAGTTCAGTCGGTAACCACGAGTTCGATTATGGGCAGGAGACGTTGAATAAAAGGATAAAAGACGCTGCATTTCAGTTTATCTGCGCCAATATTCAATTTGGCGACGAATCGACGCTGAAACCTCTGGAACCTTATAAGATATTTCACGTTAATGGAGTTTCCATGTCGGTATTAAGTCTGGTTGAAGTGGGTTCGGGGGGGATTCCGGCGGTGCATCCCGACAGGGTGGCGGGACTGAAATTTGAAGCCCCGAAAAAAACCGTCGAAAAATATTATTTTCTGAAAAACAGTGATGTCTTTGTGCTTTTAGCTCACACGGGGGTGGACTGGGATGTGAATATCGCCGAAAAATATCCCGATATTGATGTGATTCTGGGAGGACATTCGCATACCAAAATCGACGGCGGAATGATTAAAAACGGAGTTTTGATAACGCAGGCGTCGTCGAAACTGAAATATGCGGGAGAAACAAGAATATCCGTCAAAAACGGGAAGATTGTAAGTAAAACAAATAAATTGATCGATCTGGATAAACTGACGGAGGAGGATTTGGAGGTTAAACAGATTGTGGATTATTATAAGGAACATGACACGGGCAGCAGGGTCATCGGACAGGCGGTTGCAAGAATATCGGGCAAACAGAAACTTGGGGCTTTGATGACTGACGCCTTAACGGAAATGCTGGATTTGGACATTGCGTTCCAGAATCGCGGAGGGGTGCGCATGAGCGCTATTCCTAAGGGAGATATAAGCGTCAACACCGTGTATGCCCTCGATCCGTTCGAGAATGAGGTTGTGAAAATCAGGATGAGTTATGAGGAAATCGAAAAGTTTATACTCAGGAATTATCGCGATATGCTTGTTTCCGGTATCAGTTGCACGATAAGCTCCGAGAAAAAGAAAAAATCAGTCAAAATCGTTGATAAAACGGGAGCGGAATTGAACCGGTCGAAAAAATATAACGTCGGAATGAACAGCTATATTTATTCGAAATATAAATTTGCCCACGAAGACGCCGGCGAATCGTTGAACGTTACCACATCAAACGTATTGATTGAGTATATAAAAAAGGTCGGCAGGATTGATTACCGGAATGTCCCCGACAGGGTTATTTTTTGATAATTAAACGCAGCATATTATAATTGAAAACACATTGAGAAACAAGGTCAACATAGTTACTTTGGGCTGTTCAAAGAATATTGTGGATTCGGAATATCTGATAGCCCAGCTTTCCGGCAACAGTTTTGAGGTTGTGCATGATTCCAACGACGAATCGTCGAAAACGGTAATTATTAACACCTGCGGCTTTATCGACGCCGCCAAGGAAGAATCCATAAACGTGATTCTGAATTTTGCGCAAGCCAAAAGAGCGGGCATCATAGAGCGGCTGTTCGTGTTCGGATGTCTGTCGGAACGATATAAGGCGGCATTGAAAGATGAAATCCCGGAGGTCGATGAATTTTTCGGAGCAAAAAATCTGAAAGAAATAATTCGAGCTATTGGAGGCAATTTCAAGGATGAACTTGTGGGCGAACGAATCGTTACAACTCCTTCGCATTATGCCTATCTGAAAATATCGGAAGGCTGCGACCGGGGATGCGGCTACTGCGCAATACCGGCAATAAGAGGCAAACACGTATCGGTGCCGATGGAAACGCTGATGTCGCAAACCCGCAAATTAGCCGAATCGGGCGTCAAAGAATTGCTCATAATAGCTCAGGATTCCACCTGTTATGGCTTGGATTTATACAAAAAACGGCGGATTGCCGATTTGCTGAACCGCCTGTCAACCGTTGAAGGCATAAAGTGGATCCGGTTGCATTATGCCTATCCGGCGGCTTTTCCCGAAGATTTGATGCACGAAATGAGGGATAATCCTAAAATATGCAAGTATCTGGATATTCCGTTTCAGCATATCAACAACGGGGTGCTGAAAAATATGCGACGCGGCATAACGGCTGAGGAAACTTACCGGTTGATTGAACGTCTGCGCAAAACGGTACCCGGCATCGCTCTGCGAACTACCTTGCTGACGGGGCATCCGGGGGAATCCCAGGGGGCTTTCGACGAATTGAAACAGTTTGTCGAAAAGGCTCGTTTCGAGCGTTTGGGCGTTTTTCCGTATTCCGAAGAAGAAGGAACATATTCGGCAAGGAATTTCAGAGATGAAATAAGTAAGAAACAGAAATCGGCGCGAGCCAATGAAATCATGGAAATGCAACAGAAAATTTCGACGGAAATCAACGCCGGCAAACGGGGGCAATCTCTTACCGTTATTGTTGACAGGCTTGAAGACCGGTTTGTTATATGCCGCTCGGAACACGATTCTCCGGAAATAGATCAGGAGGTTCTGATCAGAAAAGACTGGAAGAGTTCGCTGTTGATGCCCGGAGATTTTGTGAAAGCCCGAATCACCGCAACCGGCGATTATGACCTGTATGCGGAGATTGATTAGCGGGTTTGTCGAAATTCAGTAAGTTAGTAAACATACATATTTAAAACATGGAATTATGAAAATAACATTTTTAGGAACCGGAACGTCGCAGGGAGTGCCTGTTATTGGTTGCCGGTGCGAGGTTTGCCGTTCCGCAGAATCGAAAGACAAACGTCTGAGGACGTCGGCGCTGGTGGAGGTCGCCGGTAAGGTGATACTGATAGACGCCGGTCCTGATTTCCGACAGCAGCTGCTGCGGGAAAATATCACAAAACTTGACGCTATCCTGCTGACGCACGAACATAAAGACCATATCGGGGGCTTGGACGATGTGAGAGCGTTGAATTATCTGACCCAAAAACCGGTTGACATATATGCCGAACAAAGGGTGCTGAATGCGGTCTGCTGCGAATATTTTTATGCCTTTAAAGAAAATCCCTACCCGGGAGTTCCGGAAATGAAGCTCAACGAAATATTAAGCAGTCCGTTTTTTATCGGCGATGTTGAAATCACGCCGATAAGGGTGTATCATCATCAATTGCCGATACTGGGTTTTCGCATTGCAGATTTGGTTTATATCACCGACGCCAACAGAATATATGCGAAGGAAAAACGAAAGATTTTACGGTGCAAAACTCTTGTTATAAACGCTCTCAGGAAAAAAACGCACCTTTCACATTTCTCCCTGTCGCAAGCCCTGAAGGTTGCGCAAAAAACCGAAGCGCAGACGGTCTATCTCACTCATATATCCCATCAAATGGGTCTTCACAAAGAGGTTGAAAAAGAATTACCCCCGAACGCTCATCTTGCATACGACGGGCTAAGGGTTGAATTTTGAGTTTTGAATTTTGAACAATAATTAATGAATAACTGAAATGTTAAAGATAGGACTCACAGGCGGCATAGGCAGCGGTAAAAGTATCGTTTGCCGGATATTTGCAGCATTGGGTATTCCTGTTTATCAGGCAGACCTTGCGGCAAAAAATCTTTATGATACCGATAAAGACCTTCAAAATAAACTGAAACTGCTCTGGGGACAGGATTTGTATGATTCCGAAGGAAAACTGAACAGACGGAAACTTGCCGAAATAATATTCTCGAACGCTGAAAATCTGAACAAAATCAATTCACTTGTGCATCCGGCGGTGATAAACGATTTTCACAGATACCTGCTCGCTCTTCCTTCCGGCGTTCCATACGTAATTCACGAAGCCGCCATACTCTACGAGGCTAAAATGGAAAATCTGTTCGACGTAATAATAAATGTATGGGCGCCCGAAAACGTGAAAATCGAAAGGGCTTTAGCCCGCGGAACAACAAACATCACGCAACGCATCAAGGCTCAATTGTCCGACAAAATAAAAATCAAACTGTCCGACTACAATATCCTGAACGATGATACAACACTCGTCCTGCCGCAAGTTCTGGAAATACACCGGAAGTTAATTATCAATTAAAAATTACGAATTACGAAGGAATCGCAGCAAAGAAAATCCTTATTACTATTAAGGACTTTAAGGACTTTAAAGACCTTAAAGTCCTTAAAGACCTTAAACCCCTTAGACCCCTTAGACCCCTTAGACCCCTTAGACCTTAAACCCCTTAAAGACGCTCTCTCATTCGTAATTTTTAATTTTTAATTGATAATTCATAATCAGTCTCAGCTCATTAAGCGCTACGGAAGAAGCGGCGGCGATATTTCCTAATCTGTCCATGACAAAATGGCGGGAGAATGTTTTTGTTTCGTTTGGTGTGGCGATTCCGAACCAGCACAATCCAACGGGTTTATCTGCTGTTCCTCCTGTGGGTCCGGCGATTCCTGTGGTAGCGACGGCATAGTCGGAATTTGATATTTTGCGGGCGCCTTCAGCCATTTGTAAAGCGATTTCAGGACTAACGGCTCCAAACTTTTTTATATCATCCGGATTGACGCCCAGAATATTTATTTTCATTTCGTTGGAGTATGCCACGACGCCCCCTTTGAAATACTCGGAACTGCCGGGGACTGCGGTGATTTTATGCGCTATTCGTCCGCCGGTACACGATTCTGCGGTTGATACGCTTGCATGTCGCCGGATTAGAAGTTTGCCGACAACGGACTCCAATGTTTCCGGTTCGTATCCGTATATACAGTCCCCCAAAACAGGGATTAATTTGTTGAATTGTTGTTCGATTAACAAATCTCCGTCTGTTGCGGCGTTCATCATCGACAGTCGCAGTTTCACGCCTGTTTCGATATTCGGCAAATATGCCGGCGACATTTCTTCGGGCAGGGAATTTTCCCATTCATGGATTTTCAGAGCGAGTTCCGATTCGGGAATCCCGTAAGTGAGAAGTGTTTTGTGAAATATTGCAGGTAAGGTAAATTTTTGTTGAAGACGTTTTAATACCTCCGGCATCATTGTTTTCATTTCGGCAGGCACGCCGGGCATCGACACGTAGATTATTCCCTCTTTTTCGAACCACATCCCCGGCGCTGTTCCGTTGCAGTTGGGTATAACCGTGCAACATGCCGGGACTTCGGCTTGAAGTCTGTTTAATTCGTTCATCTCGATGCCTCTTTTTGCACAGCGGGTTTCGATAAACTCCAGCGTTGGTTTGTGCAAAACCATTTCGGTGCAATTAAAATAGCGTGCAAGCGTTTTCTTTGTAATATCGTCGTTTGTTGGACCAAGTCCTCCCGTTATCAGGATAATTTTCGAGCCTGTCTTAGCCTGTACCAAAGCCTCTTCTATCTCCATTGCGTCGTCCGACACGGAAGTCATTCTTTTGACCCTTATCCCTGTCCCGTTCAACTGAGTCGCTATCCACGCCGAATTAGTATCAATTATTTGACCTATCAGTATCTCATCTCCTATAGTGATTATTTCTGCTACCATAATTATTTAATTAATTTTCGACAAAAGTACAATAAGTTTTGAATTTTGAAT
>JAISRS010000440.1 GCA_031273485.1 Prevotellaceae bacterium | reverse complement strand
AGGGAACTCCTAAAAACTTGATTTTTCAAGGCAGACAAGATTTTTAAACCGGAGTTTACCAATTGTAAATGAGGATTTAAAAATTGAAGTCGAACGCAGAAAAAGCAGTTTTTAGGAGTTCCCTAGATTTATAGTGGCGCACGGGTTACAAACCCGCGCAAGCGGAGCAACAGCATGATGCCAAGTCCCGCAGGGACGACACTTTATTAACCGCAGGTTGAGCGTAGGCGCAACCTACGGAAACAGAGATGCCTCCCGTTCGTTGTAGCGTCATAGCGCCTCAAACAGAGATTTAGCCAAAAATATGCTTATTTCACATAAATATTTCGTGTAAAATCTTCAGCGATTTTATTGTTAAATTATGGTCGAACCGAAATGAGTAGAAATTAATCATGCAATTTGCGAAATTAATCCGTTGTTCTCCGGAAAGTTGCATTGTATCAAGTTTGTCGATAGAGATTTCCAGCAGGCATGTTAGAATTTGTGTATATTCTTTATCAAAAAACTGAAGATGAAGCGGTTTTATGAATGTAAATTTACTGTATCTTATATCAAAATAATGATACTCATCTTTATTTAAAGGAATTGAAAATCCTATATGTTTCGATAACTGCACCATGAAATATATATAAAAATTCGAGACACCTTTGTTAAGCATGTCCAATACATGTATGGAATTACTTATGTAATTAAACAATTGCGGATTAGCCTCTTCTTCCTTCAATGTTTTATACAGAAATTCTCCTATAAACATTGCAATAGCGCTTTTTTTAACATCGGTGGAGATTTCGGGAAGAAGCGGAGAAAAAACAAATTCTTTAAGATATTGCATTTCCGCATCTTGTCGTCCGCTTGGTTCAAATTCAATCAACGAAAGCGGGAACAGGCGGTTAGTTTTCCGTTTACGGTTCAATATATACGCCCTTCGACCTCTCAAATCCGTATATAAATATACAATATCCTGGCTGTCTTTATATTTAATGCCATTTAATACTATGCCTTTCATTAAATTCCAAACATCAAAAGGGGTTACTTTTTAGTAGTAACCCCTGAATTTCAGTTTACCTGTAAAAAACTAATAGTGAGCTTCGTCCGAAACTGTTAATTTTTTACGTCCTCTGGCTCTGCGAGCCGCTAATACACGTCTTCCGTTAGGTGTTGACATTCTCTCGCGAAAACCATGTTTATTCTTTCTTTTTCTATTCGAAGGTTGAAATGTCCTCTTCATTGTCTTAAATATTTTTTCTTAAATTTATACTCTAAAAAACGCCCGCAAAGGTACGATATATTTTTTTTTTACACAAATTATTTATTTTTTATTAGTATTTCACAATTATTTTCTACATTTGCGCATTAAAATCATTGCTTTATGAAACATATTATTTATCGTTTTTATTTATTTACAGTTTTATTTACATGCAGTTACTTATATGCTAATGCAGAATCCCGGATTAAAACATTAATCGTAACAGGGCAAAATAATCACAATTGGAAGCTTAGCCATATAGTAATTAAACAAATTTTGGAAAATTCCGGATTATTTTCCGTTGATTTCGCCATCTCACCGGAATCCGGTAAGGATATGAGTACTTTTATCCTTGATTTTAAACCCTATCAGTTAGTGATTCTTGATTATAACGGAGATTCGTGGCCCGAAGAAACCAATAAACGATTCGTAGAATACGCTAAACAGGGAGGAGGCATTGTGATTTACCACGCCGCCGATAACGCTTTCCCTCAATGGAAAGAATTTAACGAAATCATCGCCTTGGGAGGATGGGGCAACAGAAACGAATCTTCGGGACCCTGGGTTTATTGGGAAAACGGCAAATTAGTCAAAAATTACTCTCCCGGTTCGGGCGGCTCTCACGGAGCTAAACACGAGTTTGTTTTGACCGAACGCGACGCCAAACATCCAATAACAAAAGGCTTGCCGAAACAGTGGAAACATGCGGTAGATGAAGCTTATGACCGGATGAGAGGTCCCGGTAATATTAAGACTTTATTATATACTGCGTTTGCCGATCCGGCAAAAAACGGTTCGGGACGTGAAGAACCTCTTATTTTTACCGTGAAATTCGGAAAAGCCCGAATATTCCACACCATGCTCGGACATGCGGGAAACAGCTTTGAACAGAATCCGGCTATGCAATGTACGGGTTTTCAGGTTACTTTATTGCGAGGTTGCGAATGGGCCGCCACAGGAAAAGTTACTCAACCTGTTCCGGACGATTTCCCCACAGCGGAGAAATCCAGCTTGCGTCCGAATTATAAACCCGATCATTGATATGGTATATAAATATTCGATTGATACATTTGAATATAATATAATTATCGGTTGAATATGAAATACTAAATTCAAAAATCTGATTAAGAAATAAAAATTAAATATCAAACTTATTTGTTTTACAGGTTCAAAAGAAATAAAATTATTATAATAAACAGGTTATCAATTAAAATCTTGATAACTTTATAATCAAAATTATTCTGTTATTTTTTAAACTTATATATTATCAAACTATTAAAAGTAATGCTATGGATAGAAGAAATTTTTTGAAAGACGGCGCATTAACAGTTGCCGCATTTACTATTTTGCCCCGCCACGTATTGGGGGGAAAAAACTTTGTTGCACCAAGCGACCAAATTAATTTAGGAATGATTGGTTGTGGAGCGCAGGGTCGCTGGACTTTAGGTCCTACATTCGCAAAACGGGCAAATTTGATTGCTGCCTCGGATTGTGAATCCCGTCGCTTGCAGGCAACGCAGGAATTGATTGAAAATGAAACCAAAAAGGCAAATAGACCTTATAAAGGTTTCAAACAGTATGCCGATTATAAGGAACTGCTTGCACGCAAGGATATTGATGCGGTAATTATCGCTACTCCCGACCATTGGCACGCTGTGATGACCATTGAAGCCTGTCGTGCAGGCAAGGATGTGTACGTCGAAAAACCCATGTCCCACAGCCTTGTAGAAGGACGGGCTATGGTGAATGCCGTAAAGAAATATAATCGTGTGCTGCAGGTTGGCAATATGCAACGCTCGTGGCGGAATTTTAGACATGCCTGCGAATTGGTTCGAAATGGCTATATCGGTCAAATCAAAGAAATTAAAGTCGCTGTGGGACCTCCTCCCATAAAATACGATCTGTCGGAACAGCCTGTACCCTCAACTCTTAACTGGGAACAATGGATCGGACCCGCTCCAATGAATCCCTATAACGAAGAACTGGCGCCTCCAATGGAAAAACACGTGTTCCCTAACTGGCGCAATTATAAAGAGTATGGCGGCGGAATGATATGCGACTGGGGCGCTCACATGTTCGATATTGCTCAATGGGCTATGGGAATGGACGATTCGGGTCCTATTGAGTATATTCCCGCCGATGTGAAAAATAAAATCCCCCTCACTATGCGCTATGCCAACGGAACCATAATGACTCACGAACAGTTCCGTAAAGCGGACGGAAACGCAGTGCGATTTATCGGCGACAACGGCGTGATAGATATTAGCCGCAGTTTTCTGGATACAATTCCGTTTAAATTGAAGGATGAAGTGATTGGCGACGATAAAATTAAACTCTATAAAAGCGACGATCATTATAACGATTTCCTGAACGCTATTAAAACCCGTCAACAACCACTTAGTACTGTGGAAATAGGACATCGCACAACATCGCTGTGCCAGATTGTAAATATCTGTTATGAGTTGAATCGCAAATTGATATGGAGTCCCGAAAAAGAAGAATTTTTTATGGACGACGAAGCTAACAAACTCCGCAAAACTCCATACAGAGAACCTTATAACTTGGACGTGTGATTATATGATTAATAATAAAGCCGGATCACGAATAACTCATGGTCCGGCTTTTCAAATATCGTCACCGTTGGTCAAGGTCACCGAATTAAACAATTTCCACGAATTTAAATCCTGCGATTTTTTTTAATCCACGAATTACACGAAATGAAAATCCTGCGAATTTTTGCGAATTTCCACGAATTTAAATCCTGTGGATTTTTTTTAATCCACGAATTACACGAATTACACGAAATGAAAATCATGCGAATTTTTACGAATTCACGAATTTAAATCCTGCGGATTTTTACGAATCACACGAATTTTTTTCTGCGAAAGCAAAAATCATGTAAATCCTTTAATCATGATTCAGACAATTACACAAATTGTAATTCGTAATTCGTAATTCGTAATTTGTATAATTGAACTGCGGGGCAATAAATATTGTTTAAAAAGAAATAAAAAATAGACTTATTATTTGAAATGAATTTGAATTTTACGGTGAAACAAAAAGAATATCCGAAAGCA
>JAISRS010000329.1 GCA_031273485.1 Prevotellaceae bacterium | reverse complement strand
TTAGCATATACGGCAGCCCATGCATCAAAAGAGTGGATGCTTTGCGCTTCCAGTGCTTTTGGGCGCAAATACTTAAATATCAAGTATAATTCCGTGAGCGAATTGCTGATGGTAGTTCCAGATAAAAAGGTTGCTCCCAAATCTTTGCCGGTACGGTTTTGAATTGTGCGGATAGCGTAAAGCAGGTTCAGCGCCCGTCCGCTACCGGTAGGGTTACCCAATCCGGCCACTTGGTTGTGCCGGGTGGCAAAAGTTAGATTTTTGAATTGGTGACTTTCATCAACAAAAATATGGTCAATACCTAGTTCCTCGAAGTCCGGTACATCGTCTTTTCTATGGCTCATTTTTTTGTTCACCACAGCTAATCGAGTTTCTATTGAGGCTTTTCGTCGCTCCAATCCACGCAGCTGCGATTTACTTGCGCCCTCTTCGGTTGTTGCTATTTGCAAACTTTCCTCCGCTGCGTGGAGTTCTTCATCCAGAATCTTCTTCTGCACTTTCAAGGATTGTGGAATTTTAGCGAACTGCTCGTGTGTAAGGATCACACAGTCCCAATCGTTATTTTTTATTTTACGAATGTAATCCGTCCGGTTATTTTCAGTAAAATCTTCTTTTCCAGGATACAGAATTTTCGCGTCCGGATAGGCTTCGCGGTAAGTCTCAGCAATAGCTTGTATGTTAGCCTTAAGCCCCATAATCATGGGACGGTTGGCAAGTCCCAGGCGTTTCATCTCGTGAGCCGCACAGCACATTATCATGGTTTTGCCACCGCCAACCTCATGGTCAATAATGCCACCGCCATTTTGTTTCAACATCCATACGGCATTTTTTTGGCTTCCGTAGAGCGATTTGTATTTAAACTTCTCGAACGACAAGCCGGGCATACTTTGGTGCGTGCCGTCATAAGTAGATTTTACAAAGCCGTTGAACTTGCGGTTGTATAAGTCGCAGATTTCGCCCTTAACAGTCTGTGGCTGCTGGTTGAGCCATGCGGTAAATTCATTGCGAATTTCTTCTATTTTGGCATTGACCCGCTGTATCGCTTTGGTATCACGTACTTTTTTTTCTTCCCCATTTACCTCAATGGTCTTGGTGATATTAGGCGTGGTGTTGTGCAGTGCGTACTGCATCAATTTTATACCGTTGTAGTGGCGGGAAGTAGTGCGGACATTGTACTTTTCGTAAATTTCTGCCGTATAAGACTGTGAATTCACAACAAATTCATCGGAAACACTGTGATACCGCACATCTACTTTCGTCTTAAACAAATGTGTGGCAAAATCTCTGTAAACAGGTATTGGTATCCACCGTTCACCAAAATTGAATTCCAATAATTCGAATGGAATTTTTTCAGGAATAACGTTTTGCAAGGCTGTAATGGATTTTGTCAGTTGCTCGTTTTCGCCGTTTTTATGGACAAAATCAGTAAGTGTATCTATTTTTTCAAAGATGTTTCCGGAAAGAAATTTACCGGCAATTTCATAATTTGTTTTACAAAGCGGGTTATAGAAGATTTTACCTTCTAATTGCGCCACTGCTTCGTCTTTGGAAATATTGAGTTGATGGCTGATATCATCTATACGGACTTCATTGTATTGGTCAAGCGAAACGAGCAGCGCTTCTTCGGGCGTAGTAATTACAACATTTTGTGAAAAAGCCACCGGCTTGTTAAAAATATCGCTCTTTACAAATTTTTTATCTTCCTGACGTTCTATCGCAAGGATTTCTTTGCGATTGGCGTCCATATCAACAAGGGGGCGGTTTGCCTTGTTGTTGAGTACACCGTACCGGTCAACAAATTCGTCATAAAGCCGGTTCAAGCGTTCTCGGCCTGCTTGATTTTCAACTTGCGTAATCTGTTCGGTAGCGTACAAGTTGTAATAGGCATCGCGAACATCAATGTAATGTGCAATTTTTGCCTTTTCTTGTCCTTGCTGTTGATTGAAAATAAGCGGATTGAAAATAAAGTCGCTATTTTCGTCCATACTCAAAACACCTACCTCTGACCGGTTGTTTTTGACCAGCGTGCCGGATTTGTGGTATTCAGCAATTTTACCGGTGTATCTCTCCGGCTGCGGTGCTTGCAGAGGTTCCGGTGCGGTATTCGCAAGTGTTTTTTTCGCCCCTTTTTGTTTTGTTTGGTTAGCTTGAGAGCGTTCTTCCGAAGAAAATCCGAACAGGTCGTAAAGCGTTTGCAACGGCTCTGATGATTTTGCTTGCGCCGGCGGTTTTATCTGTACAGATTGTTGTGGTTGTACCGGTTGTTGCACTTGTGCAACCGTTGCCCGCGGGGCAGGCAGGTGTTGCTGATACAGCTCAACGTTCAACCGTTTTGAAAAATCATCGGTAAGGCGCTGTTGCAATTCCTGTGCAATTCCCGTTACACCACCGCCGTGGGTAAGGATTACAGCGGGCTTGCCGTACATGTCCGTGCCGGTTTTGGTATCCGTGAAAATCAGGTTTTCGCGCTTGTAGATGTATTCGTTAATGCCAAGCCCTGCTTTGGTTTGCGCGGTCGCTATAAACTTTTTTTCATTGTCCGAAAGCGCTCTCTTTTTCGTGTCCTTTTGTAGAATAATCAGGTCACTGCCCACCTCTGTGCCGGCATTTTCTACAAACAAATTATTAGGCAGGCGGACGGCTGAAACAAGGTTACTGTTATGCATCAACCACTCACGGACAGGCTTATTGGCGGGCGCATCCGCTACACCCTGCGAAGTAATGAACGCCAGTATTCCACCCTCACGTAAAGTATCAATACCTTTAAAAAAGAAATAATTATGAATATGCCGGGCCGCCAGCTGCCGGGCGGGTTCCTTGCTAAGATGAAAAGACGTATCAGGTACAGAAATATCCCCAAATGGAATATTGGAGGTAACAATATCGAAACGGTTATTATTATTGGGTGGGATGGTTTCAAACCCGGAAACATTGACCCGTACACTATCGTTGTGGTATAGTTGTTGTAGTATTTTCCCGGTAATAATATCCTTCTCGTAAGCAGTGATAACACTTTTTGAGAAAACTTCTTTGAAATCCGCTACAAATTGACCGACTCCGGCAGAAGGGTCAAGGATGGTTTGTGCATGTATTCCGGCTCCGGACAACGAGGCGGCCATAGTTTTTACAATTTCCGTTGGCGTATAAAAGGCGGTTAGCACGGAATTTTTGATGCTGTCCATGTACTTTTTATATTCTTGTTCGCTATTGGTACCGTTGCGGATAATGCGATGCAATTCCTGTACTAATGGAAATAAATCAAGTTCCGATTTTACCCAGCGCTGCTTGTCTGCTTCGGTTTCGGCAGGTAGTAAAACACATTTAAGAGCACCAAAGCCGGAGTATCTTTTAAAAAGAGAAAGTTCCTTTTGTGGAACATCGAGAGGCAATAAAATATGTTTTATTACCTCTATATTCTGCTGGAGATGCGATTTTTTTGAATACGGCATTTTTATTTATTATTGACTAATGAGAACACCGTCATAACTGCTCATTACATTTTTATGCCTTTATTTTTTTATTACATTTTCATGCCATAACTTTTCTTTGCCGGAAAGTCTCGTTTTTGTACGACTATTTTTTCTTTCTCGGAGTTATTTTGCAGTAATTTTACCGTTTTTGTTTTGGGGTCAAGTTTGACGTAAGCGGTTTTGTATTCCTCGCCGGTTTTACTTTTTAAACCAGACAATTCCAATGTTTTACCGTCCCGCAGTGCGTTACGTTGTTCGTGGGTTAATTCAACATCACCTATTTTGGTAGGTATTGGTCGTGCAAATCCCCACGATTCACCGATGTCTCCTCGTCCAACAATGTCATTATACGGTAATCCGGCTTCTTGTAACAGTTCTTTGTATTTATTTGTAATTTCTTTGCTGTTTGTTTCCGGGCTTTTAAAAGAATCAGCAGCATTTTGATATAGCGCCGCATGTTGTTCCGTCATGGCGGGAATATATGCGGTAGCTTTTCCGGCTTTATCCTCTGTTAGCATAAAGTTTACATGCTTCTGCCCGGAACTTGGAAGAACATTTTTCAGCAATGCCGATTTATCAATTTCTATTGTTGCCACGATAAAGTGTTCATCCAGTCCGTTAGGAGTAGCTACAGTAAAAAATGGTTTGTTTGTTTGCTTGTTGTAAAATGAGCGTACTTCCAATTTTACTTTACCCTTTTCATTGGGTGTAACTTTGTTTAGTTCTTCAATGTCCAAGCCGACATTAAAAGTTCGTTTTCCTGTGATATTGCTATCAAGAGGAAATGCTTTACCAACTTTAGCCGGAATATTTGAAGCGATAGAATTTGTATTAGCAATTTCTTTGTTTTTTTGTTCTTTATTAAATTGCGCCGCTTGTGCATTTTGTTTCACGGCTTCCATACAGATTTCCGGCGTTTGCTTTTTGACGAATTTCAACGCCCATCCATTTTGTTTCACGGCTTCCATGCACATTTCCGGCGTTTGTTTTTTGACGAAATTCAACGCCCATCCACTTTGTTTCACGGCAGTCATACAAATTTCCGGCGTTTGTTTTTTGACGTGAATCAACGCCCATCCGTTTTGTTTCATGGCAGCCATACAGATTTCCGGCGTTTGTTCTTTGACGAAATTCAACGCCCATCCATTTTGTTTCACAGCCTCTATGCAGATTTCCGGCGTTTGTTCTTCGATGAATTGCAACGTCAAACCATTTTTTTTCACGGCTGCGATATCTCTATCAATTTTATTCTTACGGTTTTCTTTTGTTTCCATATCATCAGATTATAGTTTCGGCCCTATTTTCTTTTTGTTAACTTCTATTTTATTAGCTACGGTTATTTTTTTATCTGGCTTTGATTGCAATAACTTTATTTTGTTTGTATTTTTGTTAAAGGCAACATTAACAGTCTTGTATTCTTTCCCGTTTTTGTCTTTTAGTCCGTTAAGAATTATGTGTTTTCCTTCTTGCAGGGCAGCCCGTTGTTCGGGGGTAATCTCTACGTTCCCAATTTTAGAGGGGATTTTAATTTCCCCTGCTGCCTGTAGTCCATTATCTATATACTTTTTATTTGTTAGAACCTGATTTGAGAGCGTCGATTTTTCAATCGTACACCCATTGGTACTAAGAGCAGAACATATAGAATTATTAACTTTGGAATTATCAATAAAAGAACCGTTCCGAATGGAAGAACTTTCAATATTAGAGCCATTAATGTGAGAATCAGAAATATTTGATTTTCCACTAATAATAGAATCCTTTATATAGGATCGCCCAACGACAAGAACGCCATCTTCAATTTTAGAATTACCAGACACCTGAACGCCTTTGTCTATCCATGCTGTGCCGGCCAGGTTATCTTCATGCTCAATATATCCACCTAATTCACCAATTCGTGCATGTTTCGTGTCTTCAATGCATTTGATTTGATATAACAGCTTACCTTCATCACTAACTATAAAATTATTGGTAAGTGCAAAATGTTTTTGTTTTTGCGAATCCATAATATGTTAATTTTTAATTTTTTTATTCGTAAAAAAACAAACGCCGGAAATTACATTTTTCTGCTTATTCTTTCTGTCTTTTCCTTTTTCGGTGTCGCCACTTTTTTCACTGTATCATCATTTGGATTTTTCGATGAGAATTTAAGTTTGCCATTATCTTTATTCCATGTAATGTAAGTATCGTATTGCTCGCCTTTTTTATTCGTCAAGTCTTTTACAAAAATTGCCTTACCATTTTGTAAAGTATCACGTTGTTTTTGCGATAACTCTATATTGGCAATTTTCTTTGGCGGGGCAAGTTTGTTTTCGTATGTACTTTGCACAATCTTGATTAATGTATCGGATGTTTTGAGTGTCTCATCTTGCATCCGGGAGGTTATTTGTTGGATATGGCTCTCTTGAGCCACTTGTGGCCGTTTATGTACAATGGCAATGACTTTGATAGTATGATTATTTTCTATTGCCCGTGATAGCCCTTCTGCGGTCAAGTCGTCAGCGCTCAAATGAATTTTATTAGGATCATTTGTCCATCCGCGACCGACATAATTGCGTTCACCCAAGGCAGCCTTGCGTTCTTCCGGCGACATATCTTTCATTTCCGGCGAATAGTCATTTTCAAATACGACCAAGTCGGCGCAATCCTTACCGATTTTTTGCGGATTTCGATCCTGTACCACTAATTTAAACACATCTGCATTTCCCACGGTATGGACGGCGCATTGTTGAATAGTCGGGTGTTTTTCACCGTTGGGATTGCTTACATGCACAGAAATGGTGGCTTCAATGTCCTTGCGCCGTTCGCCCGGTTCCGTTACCAGATAGCGGGTTTGTTCTACCATGGAGCCATCCTCTTTTGGCGTTGTTTCCACGTATGGCACAATGCCCAGTTTGGCATTGCCATAGGCATCCACCGAAAAGAACTTTGCTTTCTCTACGTCTATGTTGACGTTGTAAGATTTGCCGTCTTCACCGTTGTTGCCAAATTCTTGTTTGTAGGCAGTGCCTACCACCATTGTCTCGCCGAATTTAAGCGATTCATCATAGCCCCGTCCCACGAACTGCCGTTTTCCGTCTTCGGTTTTTTCCGATAGAAATACGGAGTAGTTAGACAGGTCGGGACTCTTTGTCTTGCGCGATGCGGCCGTTAATTTGATGTAGCCATAACTGTCGGGCGTTGCTTTCATCAGCGCATCTTTGCTTATCAGAACTTGCAGTTCGCGTTGTGTGTGCATTCCATCGGCGGCATACACGTTATGTGTAGGGGCCTTTTCGACCTTTACTTCCCGCTTGGGTTCAATGGCGAGCGCAATTTCATTTCGTTTGCCAATGCCTTGCATGTTGGCGATGTTTTCCCGCTTTACAGAGAAATTGTAAAACGTTCCTTGTTCGGTTTCGGTTTTGTAGGATGTACCTACGTAAGTTTTTGTGTTCATAGTATAAAAAAATTTAAGTAAATAATTAAATGGGAAATTATATTTTTATTCCCGTGTTTTTCTTTGTTGGAGCAACTTTTGCCGCTTTTTCCTGCGTTTGTTTTGCGACTTGTTTTTGTTTTGCGGCTTGTTGCGTTCTGGGAACGTTGTGTACAGTTTTAAACGTTTCCGTTTTCACCGTATCATTATTTGGGTTTTTTGATGAGAATTTAAGTTTGCCGTCTTCTGGATTCCATTTGATGTAAGCATCGTATTTATTGCCTTTTTTATCCGTCAAGCTTTTTGCGAAAATTGCCTTACCATTTTGTAAAGTATCACGTTGTTCTTGCGATAATTCCATATTGGCAATTTTCTTGGGCGGAAAAAGTTTTTTCTCTTGGTTTTGCTCAAAAAGTAATTCCAAACCTCTTCTTCGAGCACTATATTGTACATTTGTAGAAAATGTCACACCTGGTTTTAGATTGGATTCCATACCTTCTATCTTAACAATCTTCCCATTCAATAAGTCCTGTTTTTGTTCTTCTGATAATGTCGCTTTAAAAAATTTTTCAGGAATTTTGATATATTCTTGACGTTGGGCAAAAAAATGATTAATTTCTTTATCCAAAGTCAATAGAACAGGTACTTTGCCTTCTTCCTTTTTGAACTCTGCAAAAATTACTTTACCTGGCGAACCGGTTTTCAAAATATTTTCTCGTTCTTCGTCCGTAAAAACATGTCCGAAATATTCTTTCAAGTTCAGTTCCTTCTTCATCGGATACAATTTCAAAGTAACATCTTCATTTTTATTTTTGTGCAGGGCAATTTTACCTTCGGTCTCTATTTTTCCACCGGCCACTTCTGTTGTAATCGGTATTACTTTGTTTGTTATTTTTCCATCGATAAGTTGTGGCAATGCGTCTGCATTTTGCAATTTCATCATAGTGATGCCGAGTTTTTCAAAATCTGCCCATAGTTCTTTAAACTTGTCTTTTGGAATTTTGGGTTCACGCTTGTACTGTTCCATAAAATTACGGTAGGCATTATCAATTATCCCATCACGTTCGTCAATAGTAATTCCTAAAACAGTTTCTGCAATCGTTTTTTTTGGCATTACTTTTTGAGTAAGATTCTGTTCTTTTTTCTCACTGTTTTCTATTACTTGAGTGTTTTTGGTGTTTTTGTTTTCTTGTTCCATAAATATTTTTTTTATAGTTTATTTTTTTCGATTTATTTTTTTTGCAAATATATATATATTTAATATATTTACAAAATAAATATATTAATATTTTATGTAATTAACAATTAAAAAATTATTTATTACTGATTATTAGTAAAATATAGTAAATCTATATTTTATTATTTTTTCAACTTTATTGCTTATTATATTTTATTTTTCGTACTTTATTTTCATTATATTTTATATAATATTAAAAAATCGGGTGTATAGCAACACGTATTTTGTGTTTGCTATACTCCCGATACCTCTGTGGTGCGTATCCTGGAAGGGAATTCATAATGTAGCAAGTGGAGTGCTTCACGTATCCAACCTGTCGAAGCAGGTTGGTCGTGATAGTGAAACGTAGCGAAATTATGAATTTGCCTTCCGCCCCCTTTTCTCCGGTGTTAATGCACCGGTTATAGTATTGCCTGTGTTATTGCTGTTTTTTGATTAGATGTGACAAGTTAGGATCGTTGGCTATTCTATTCATTTCATCGTTAACAATATTTGACACATCGCGTTTTATTTGTGTAAAATTTTTATTTATCATTTCGTCCAATCTATCAACCCCAGTATCGTCAACGAATGATGTTATGATGGGTAGTTTCGCATAACGCCTCTCATCAGCTTTAATTCGTTCAAGGTCTACGACAATTTTTGCATGGAATATTTTTTGTTCAATTTCTTCTCCAAAGTTATCGGCTACAGAACCGACAAACATGCCTTGGGAAAGGTTGGCTATTTTACTTGCCGGGATAAGGCTATCCATTTGGGTACTGATGGAAGTACTTGTTTCTCGCTGGTTAATATTTATTGATTGTCGTTGTTGCAGTATTTTTCCAAAACGTTCCGATAAATTTTTAGCGGTGTCTCCCACTACTTGTCCGGAAAAAATGTTTCCAACAGTGTTTTGTATAACTTTACTTTCTTTATCCCCGTAGTCGCGATTTAACTGTGAATAGTCCTGAAAACCGAGGCAAACGGCCACTTTGTTGCTTCGCGCTGTTGCAATCAGGTTATCCAATCCACGAAAATAAATGGTTGGTAATTCATCAATTAAAACACCACTTTTCAGTTGTCCTTTTTTGTTGATTAATTTTACGATACGGGAATTATATAGACCCAATGCGGCTGAATAGATATTTTGTCGGTCGGGATTATTGCCGACACAAAGGATTTTTGGTTCTTTGGGGTTGTTGATGTCCAAAGTAAAATCATCACCGGTCATTACCCAATAAAGTTGTTTTGAAATCATTCTTGAAAGAGGAATTTTAGCCGAGGCAATTTGTCCCTGTAGCTGATCCTGTGCTCCGCCTTCCCATGCATCCATGAATGGACTAAGATAATTTTCGAGTTCCGGGTATGAAGTTAAAATGGTAAAAATATCTGCATATTGTTTGTTCAGAAGTTCAATAGTATGCGGAAACGTGCAATATTTCCCATCCTTGTAGATTTTCAAATACCATATAATAGCCGCTAACAGGATGATTGGTGATTCCACAAAAAAATCACCTTGCTTTTGTATCCATGTTTTGTTTAAATTAAGCATGATGGTGTAGGC
>JAISRS010000276.1 GCA_031273485.1 Prevotellaceae bacterium | reverse complement strand
TATCTGTTTGTTAATTATTCAATTCTGTCAGCGCCTTCAGCAGGATGGTATTTTCTTCGGGTGTTCCCACCGTGATTCTTATACAGTTATTAATTACCGAATGGCGGTTTCTTGTTATTATTTTCATCGCAATTAATTCCGAATATATCTTATCTGCATTGTTAAATTTAATTAAAAGAAAATTAGTATCGGAATGATAAATTTTTTGCACCGAAGGTATTTTGGGAAGTTCTTTTTGCAGTCTTTGTTTTTCTTCAAGAATCGCCGATTTGCGGTTCACAAATAATTCACCGTCCGTTAATGCTTCAAAAGCCGCCTTTTGATTTGGTCCGCTTACATTATAAGGCGGTTTCACTTTATTGTAATAATCAATGATTTCCGAAGACGCATAAGCAATTCCTATCCGTGCCGAAGCCAATGCCCTGCTTTTGCTTAGTGTTTGAGAAACAATCAGATTAGGATACATCTCTATTTTATCTCTGAACGAACTTATTCCGGCAAAGTCAATATAAGCCTCATCAATGAATACGATGCCAAGAAAGTGGTTCAAAATAAATTCAATATCTTCGGATTTTATCAGATTTCCCGTAGGATTGTTTGGCGAACAAATGAATATCAACTTTAAATATTCGTCGTTCAGATATGGAATCAAGTCCGGCATATTTATCTGAAAATCCTCATTTAATGGGATTTCTATCGTTTCCACATCATTCACCTCTGCGCATACTTTGTACATGCCGTAGGTTGGAGGAAACATCATGGCTTTATCTTTTCCGGGCGTACAAAAAATTCTGAATGTCAAATCAATAACCTCATCGCTTCCATTGCCTGCAAATATTTTTTCTATGGCAATATCGTTCAATTGACTTAATTTTTCTTTCAATTTGCTTTGATATGGGTCGGGATAGCGATTCAGGTTTCCGAATGGATTTTCGTTAGCATCAAGAAATACGCCTTCGTTTCCTTTAAATTCATCTCTTGCACAGGAATAAGGTTTCAGGGCAAGAATATTTTTTCTTATAATATTTTGTAAAACAAAACTTTTCATATAATTCCTTTTTATTGTTTATTTGAACTTATCCGTTTATCCTCTGTCGAAACGATGAGTTACAAGTAATTATTCATCATATTCGACAAATTTTTAAGTATCACAATTTAAATACCTTTTGAATGACGAATATTTCACTGACCTTCGCGCCTGAACGCTCCGAAATAAACTAATAAACCGAATATTAGTTTTTGCCGTCGGAATAATAAAAAACCCGACTGACAACAGGCGGGTTTTAGTAATTTATCATCTTCAATCACCTACACCTCAATCCAATGACAGGCATTAAACAGTGATTGTGATGTGATATATTCATCGTCATTAATTTACGGCGCAAATACAGTCAAATATTTTTATTACAGGGTGGCTTTTACAAAAAATCTCAATAAAGATTTTCCTGCTTCATTTGTATTCAAATATATTTGAGCAACATTCTCTCCTTTGGTAGGGTGTGCCGAAAAATTAATTTTACCGCTTTTACCCGGTTTAATTTTCACTTCTTTTTTCAATGCAACAGTAAACGCCTTATTATCTGTCGAAAAACCTTTAATAATGAGGTCGGCGTTTCCAACATTTTTAATTTCCAGGACGCTTGCCACTTTGCTGTCGGCAACTTGTCCCAAGTCTATACTTGGAACTTCGATTTCGCTTACAGGTTTTTTATCCGAACTGTCCTCTAATTTTTCGGCTACGATGCTGGTAACTTTAACAGTTTCTTTTACATTCCCTACTTTAATAACGAATTTATCGCTATTATATCCGAATTTTTTAACCTTTTCTCCATTTACGCTCACCGTAATCTGTCCCTTCTGCCGTGTTGCCAATGAAGCCGGAATTGCATTAACTATCAAATATTCGGGAACATTTTCGAATGCAACATCAATGTTTTGACTTGTTGCATTTGCAACTTCAATAGTTTGAGCGGTAGAAGTTTGCGCCGAAGTGATTTGAGAAAATGCAAAATCCTTTTTTTGTTTAACCCGCAAATTACCAATGGAATCCGGATAGGTAACTCTAAGGTCTTCCGGTTTTTTAGTAACATTTCCTTTGATGTAAAGGGTGATTCTTGGCGCTCCATTTGAATCAACTGTTAAATGTTTAGTAAAAGTGCCTGTTGAAGTTCTGTATGTTGCCAAAACTTCTCCGGTTTCTCCCGGTTTAACGGGTTCTTTAGTCCATCCGGTAGTAGTACATCCGCAACTTGGACTAACGTTTGATACAACCAACGGTTTATCTCCTGTGTTTGTGAATTTAAAGGCATGGGTAATACTGCCCAATTCTTCGGAAATAGTACCAAAATCATGTGTAGTATTGTCAAATTCTATTTTTTGAGCGTTTACCGTAAACGCAACCAGAACAACTGCCACACTACCTAATATTTTAATTATCTTATTCATATTATGGAAATTTATTTAATTTTTAATTATTCACGTTTATAAATGTTCATTAATCAATGCTTCTTAATCAATGCTTTCTGTTTATATTATTTTTAAAAATACGCCTGCATCAATGACACAAAAATCATGCAAATGTAATACATTAAATTATGCCGGTTTGACTTTTAACAATAATTAACGAATTTTCATGTATGGTTATTTTGACAACAAATTAGTAACCGGTTATAAAAAGTGATTGAATTTATGAAACTGCCAGCAGGGGAGTGGGATTAATTTCGTCTTTTTCTACTTTTCCATCTCTCAGCCGTATAATTCTGCGGGCATGTTTTGCAATTTCTTCTTCATGTGTAACAACTATTACCGTATTTCCTTTGCTGTGAATTGCTTCAAAGAGGTGCATAATATCAATTGAAGTTTTTGAATCGAGGTTTCCGGTTGGTTCGTCGGCTAATATTATCGACGGATTGTTCACCAAGGCTCTTGCTATAGAAACACGCTGTCTTTGTCCTCCGGACAGTTCGTTGGGTTTATGATCTTTACGATTATCCAAATCTACGCTTATCAGGGCGTTTAATCCTCTTTCAAGTCTTTCGTGTTTTTGTATTCCGGCGTAGATTAGGGGTAAACATACGTTTTCTAATGTGGTGTAGCGGGGCAACAAATTAAATGTTTGGAACACAAAACCTATTTCCTTATTTCGCACTTCGGCTAATGCGTTGTCTTCCATTTTACTGACATCCGTGTCATTAAGTATGTATTTGCCTCCGGTGGGAGTGTCCAAACATCCCAACACGTTCATAAGGGTAGATTTTCCCGACCCCGACGGTCCCATAATAGCGACATATTCGTTTCGTTTTATGACAAGAGAAACGCCATCTAATGCTCGAACCTCCTGATTACCTACTTGATATATTTTACTTATATCCTCAATTTCTATAATATACTCTTTCATATCAACCTGATGTTTATTAATTTTTTTGAAT
>JAISRS010000250.1 GCA_031273485.1 Prevotellaceae bacterium | reverse complement strand
CCAAAACGGCGAATTGCTCTGGGAATTTGATACGGGCGAACAAATAGTCGCCTCGCCTGCAATCATTAAAAATCACTTTTATATATTAACCGCCAAAGGAACACTCTTCTGCTTTGGAAGCAACTATAAACGATGAACGATGCGTTGACGGCGTCTCCCCTAACAGGGTTCAAAATCCCTGTTAGGGGTGATTGCTACGAATCACTATCTGCGTAAATCCTTCCAATTTGCGTTATCTGCGTGCCAATTGCGTCGTTCACCGTTCACCGTTTATAGTTCATCGTTCATCGTTCCACCTTTACCTGAAAGCCTGCGTCGGTGACGAGTTTGATGGTGTCTTCTATGTTTTGTCCGTCTGCGGTTAAATATCCCGAAGCAAAGATTGAATCTACGGCATAAAACATTAGTTTTTCTTTTCCTTTGAGATAGACTTCCCTTCCGGCGGCGCAGCGTATGTCGGATTTAGGAACTAAAAGTCTTGCAAGACTTAGTATTTTCAGACAATATTCGGGCGATAAATGCGAGGTATCGGCATCAGCCAAAGCTGTGCCTTTGAGAGGTATCAGGAAATTGATGGGTACGGATTGAGGATTTATCTCCTTTATTTCAAACAACATATCAACCACGTCGGTCTTACTTTCTCCAAGCCCGATAATACCGCCGCAACATATTTCAAACCCCAGATCCTGCAACATTGTTATATTGGAAATTCTCTCATCGTAAGTATGCGTAGTGCAGATATTTCCATAGAAATTACGGCTGGTATTCAGGTTATGGTTAATTCTGTTTACTCCGGCGTCTTTCAATGTTTTAGCCTGTTGTGGAGTTAAAAAACCAATGGAACAACAAATATGCGTATCTACCTCTTTTTTTAGACTTTTGACATAGTTTGCAAATTCGTTTATTTCGTTATCGCCGAACCGTATGCCGCTAAGCCCGATGCAATGTCTCGAAAGATTTTTATCCTGAGCCACATGTCCGTTGTGCAACAATTTGTCGTAAGGCACAAGCCGATACTTGTTTATCGCAGCTTCCGAATCACGCGATTGAGCGCAATAAGCGCAATTTTGGGAACAGTTTCCACTTCTGGCGTTGGTAAGTATTTGAATCCCCACCGTATTGCCTTTATACTTCTTCCTTATGGCATATACAGCGTCAAGAAGAACAGGAAGATGTTCATCCGGTAAATTAAGTATTTCCATAGCCTCTTCACGTGAAAGAGATTCTGTGTCAAACGATTTTTGTAAAATTCTGCTCATATTTAATGAACTTGTCATATTTGTAAAATTCCCGCAAAGGTAAATAATTTAATTGATTCGGCAGACAGGTGAATAAAACAGCATGTTACTATCGACTAATCCTGATTCAGGTATTGATTTCCATGCGGATTTTTCTGTTGGTCGGCAGGAGATTATTACAGCGCAATCCTATATTTTTGACCCAGCCTGAGGGAACTCCCGCATAAACCAAAAGCACATATCCTTTATTGATGCCGGCAGGCGCTGCAAGGGTTTCTTTTTTAAGGAATTTCAGGGCTGTGGGTTTGTCGATTTGCCAAATGGGAAAGTTTGCAGGATTGATTGCCGAAGAGTGAGCGAAATTCAGCGAAGGGATTAATTCACGCCCTTTTACTGTACACATTTCGGTTCCGGAGGAAATTACGTGTATCGTTTTACCTATAAATTCCACATCGGCAACAAATTTCTCTGGTAACAGATATATATGGTCGTTATGAGAACGATAGTTGAAATTACGGGGTTCCTTAATCCATGAACGAAGGTCGGGGAATTTGCCGACCTGTTTGGATTTCCGTGGATTACTCGGTTTTAGTTCTCCGTGTTTTTTTATCAGCGAAATAAAAAGTCCTTCACTGCGGGTCTTGTGAGGGAAAAACCTGCAGGCGTTGACAGCGCTGTTTAGAGATGGCTGTATCCCATTAAACGGCGATATATCAACGGGAATCGATTCGGCTCCCAGCCGTTCGGTTATGTATCGGACTGCGGTTTCATTTTCTTCGATATTGTATGTACACGTGCTGTACAGCATAAATCCTCCGGGTTTCAGCGAGTTCCATACGTCGTGAACAATTCTCAGCTGTCGGGCGGCGCAGTGTTTGATCTGTTCCGGCGACCAGTTTTTCAAGGCATTGGCATCTTTACGGAACATTCCTTCTCCGGAGCAGGGGGCGTCAACGAGGATGAAATCAAAAAAACTGCCAAGTTTCCCAAATTTAACAGGATCGACGGAGGTAACAACGGTATTCGGACTGCCCCATTTGGCGAGATTTTCCTCCAGTATCGCCGACCGTGAACGGATTACTTCGTTGCAGACAAGTAAACTGTCGGGGAAAAGCGATGCCAGATGAGTGGATTTGCCGCCGGGCGCCGCACAAAGGTCAAGCACGTAAACGATATTTCCGAATTGCCCGGCAGTGTTCACGCACTGTTCCGCAAACATCGACGCAGCCTCCTGTACATAATACGAACCCGAATGAAACAATGGGTCAAGGGTAAACAAAGGTCGTTCGGGCAGATATATCCCGGATTTGCACCATGCAACAGCCTGATAATTTGACATGTCAAATTCCTTTTGAGGAGATTTGATACCGGTATTCAATCTTATGCTGACAGGAGAGGCTGTATTTAAGGAAGATTGAAAATCATCAAACTCATCTCCCGCAATACTTTTCATTCTTTCGACAAATGACACGGGCAGGGAGATATTCCCGTTTAAAATCTCATTCGTATGTTCTATCTTTTTATTTTCCATTAAAATATGTCCGGATTTATTTCAGCATACTGAAACTTCTGCCAAACCGCTTTCAAAGAGCATAAACTCATCAGTTTATTTATAAGCTCTAAGTGAGAGGATTAATCCTACTCTGGAGAGATTTTCACGTTCTTCCTCATAAGCCAGTTTTGTTTTAATGTCGTCGGGTATTACTTTTTCGATGGATGCAGCCGTGATATTTAGAATAATTCCTATGGACATGGTTTTATTAAGCAGAAAATCAAACCCTATCGACGATGCAAAACCGAAGTTGCCGCTTTCGAGATTGTAAGTATTTCTATCAACACGGAGATTATTATTGTATAACGAATAGCCTAAGGTAAATTCGCATAAGGCATAAATTTTATTGGCTTTGGGTATGGATCTTATGGATAATGAGGGTCCAAAGAAATGCACATTTACTTTATCTTCACGGCTGTAGTGCGACATTATGCCTTCCGACACCGTATAAGGCAGGTGTTGTGCCTTATTGTTTGTGTTGAACAGGGAGTAATTTATTCCAAATCCGACATTCGGACTTGCAAAGAACACTGTGTTTGTTCCGAAGCGCGCTCCTAATCTTAATCCGTTTCTGTATTTATTCAATTCGTCGGGAATATCCGCAGGATTGGGCGCTATTTGAAAATCCGCACCTGCATTTAAACTGAATCTCCAGGATTTGTTATCGGGTAATTTTCGGAGATTTTTCTTCAATTTTTTTTTGTCCACCTCATTACTGATGTCTATAATTTTCCCATGGAAAATGTCGCCCGGGTCTATTTGTCTTAGAGTTATAGAATCGTCTTGCAGGGCGTTATTCGGGATTTCCTGTGCATTCAAGCCCGATAAATAAATACATGCCGCAATTAAACCGGTAAGATGTTTTATTGTTTTTGATACTTGCTTTTGTAGTAAAAATTTCATGAATATATATTTTGTTGTTTTAGTTATGATGGGATAAATATTTAATATTAAACTGCTAAATAATGAATATCCCTTAATGACTGTATTTATATTATTAAGGATAATCGCATAATTATCAAATTTTTTACACACATATAATTTATATTTAACCGTTACATGAAATCCTCACTGCATACTTGTTTTTCTGCGGTGAAAAATAGTTGCCGAACGAGGATTTTACAAAAATTTATTTAATTGTAACACAAACCATTCATTTGTCACTCATTTACTATTGGAAACCTCTAAAGGGAACTCCTAAAAACTGCTTTTTCGGCGTTCAATGTCAATTTTATTAATTTTTAAATCCTCATTTACAATTAGTAAACTCCGGTTTAACAATCTTGTCTGCCTTGAAAAATCAAGTTTTTAGGAGTTCCCTAAAAGCTTTTGGAGGTTCCCTGTTAACTGCAATGAACGTTTCGTGTAAAAAACTCTTATTCCATCAAGAGTTCCCTGTTATCAAGGGCGCAAAGATACAAAATATATGCCAAATGAATTATGAACGGTGAACGGTGAACGATAGCACGCAGATGACAGCCCCCCGCCACCCCAATAATAGTATCTATGCTAAATCTTTTACTTTTTTGCAAAGTACATCTGAAAAAATTGTGTAACTATTGACGCCAAACGAGGGGAGACGAACAATGAATTTACTGTTCCTTATTTCTTCCTTGCGCATGCTTTTAGACTTTCCGAGCCTGCTTTTAGAGCTAAATCTTTTTTTGAGGCGCTATTGCTTCCGGCTTACGCCTGCCAATGACGCTACGCCGAACGGGAGCGCTCCCACTTTAAGGACTTTAAGGTCTTTAAAGACCTTAAAGTCCTTAAAGACCTTAGTACCCGCTAAAAACGCAGACCCGCCTTGTTGCAAGCGGGTTTGCAAGCCGGAAGCCTGCTTTTAGCTTCGGCGTAGCGGGACGCTACGCCGAACGAACCGTGGGAATATTGCAGGCAACAAACAAATTTTGGGATGATCGAGTGAGAAAATTAAATCGAAAATCCGGCGTGAATCAGTAATGAGATAATAGAAATTTTCATAATAGGGAGATAATAGGGAGATAATAAGGAGATAATAGGATCTCTA
>JAISRS010000191.1 GCA_031273485.1 Prevotellaceae bacterium | reverse complement strand
TTCTCTCCGTCAATTCATAAGAAACCTCTCCGATTGCCTTTTCAACAATACGAATATCCTTAACCATTTGAGTAAATTCTTCTTCGTTCATGGAGAATGCAGCATCGGGTCCACCTATACCTCTGTCTATTATGAAATGTTTTTCGATAACCGTTGCGCCAAGCGCTACGGCTGTGATTGGCGCCAACGAACCCATCGTATGATCCGACAAACCGGTCTTAACTTGAAAACGTTTCGCCATATCCGGTATCATAATCAGATTGGCTTCTTCTATCGGAGCCGGATAAGAAGAAGTGCATTTCAAAAGAGTTATATCGTGATTTCCGACATTTCTACAGGTATCGACTGCCAATTGAAGGTCTTCCAACGTTGCAATACCGGTAGAGATAATCATCGGTTTCATTTTGCTCGCAGCATATTCGATAAGCGGAATATCGGTTATTTCAAAAGAGGCGATCTTATAAATCGGATTGTTCAGGGTTTCCAAAAAATCAACCGCTGTTTTATCGAAAGGCGTAGAAAAACATATTAATCCTTCTTTATGAGCCATTTCAAAAAGTTCAGCATGCCATTCCCAGGGAGTGTAGGCTTCACTATATAAATCATACAAATAGCGGTTTTCCCAAAGCGAGCCTTTTTCCGTTTCAAAATCCTTGGTTTTGACATCTAAAGTGATTGTATCTGCCGTATATGTCTGTAGCTTTACGGCGTCTGCTCCGGCTCGTTTAGCTGCCTTAACAGTTTCTAAAGCAATCTCTTTACTGCCATTATGATTAGCCGAAAGTTCGGCTATGATGAAAGTTTTTGTGTGCATATATTTTTTATGTATGGAACACTATTGTTTGTTTTTTATTAATACTATAGCAGTTTCTATTGCATTTATCAGACTGTTTGGATTTGCAGTACCTTTGCCTGCTTTGCCAAATGCGGTTCCGTGATCTACCGAAACTCTTATTATTGGCATGCCAAATGATATATTAACGCCTTTTACTTCATCCCATATACCTGTTTCTTTATTTAAAGAGAAACCTAATAATTTGACCGGAATATGACCTTGATCGTGGTACATGACTACGACGCAATCATACATACCAGAAAGAGCTTTGGGAAACGCCGTATCGCCAGGGATCGGACCAACTGCATTGATTCCAATACTTTGAGCTTCGTGTATGGCGGGAATAATTTCATCTATCTCTTGATTTCCGAATAAACCGTTTTCTCCTGCATGAGGGTTTAACCCCAATACCGCTATTACCGGATTTTTTATGCCTAAATCTTTACAGGCATTATCGGCCACTTTAATTATTTTTAAAACACGCTCTTTCTTAATTAACTGAATGGCATCATACATTGATACATGTGTGGTTACGTGAGCTACACGTAAATTGCCATGCATTAAAATCATAGAATAATCTGTTGTATGAGTAAAATCCGCAAACATTTCCGTATGTCCGGGATAAGGATAACCTGCGAGTTTAAACGATTCTTTATTTATTGGCGCAGTAACAACTGCATCAACTTTACCGGCCATTGCTAAAGCGATGGCTGTTTCTATGCTTTTACCGGCCAAAAGACCGGATTGTTTTTGGATTTTGCCGTATTCCAATTTTTCGATGTCAAAATCCTCAAAGACATCAATCACATTTACTATGCCGTGTGTATTAACAGCATGGTTTATAGATTTTATCGTGTTGATTTTTAAATTTACATTTGCAATTCTAATTCCTTCAAGCATAACTTTTCCTGATCCGACAACTATATACTCAAAAGAATTATCAATATTGTCGGATAAAGCCTTAGCTATAATTTCAGATCCTATACCTGAAGGATCTCCGATAGTAATTGCTATTTTCTTATTCATTACGTTTTCAGTTTATTGAATTGTTATTTTTAAAGTTTCCAATGCTTGTTTTTCCACTTGTTTTAATTCTTCATAAGAATCGGCACTTAAAATTATGTAACCAACCCTATTAACACAATGTTTATAATCTTCGACGACATCTCCTTCTTTAACAAGTAGAAAAATATCTCGTACACCCTTGATTTTTTTTAGCTCATCTATTCCTGATATCCCTATGATTTTACCGGCATTTGGAAAAGGAGAAGTTGTTTTGGAATATTTTATCCACCTGGGGATAATATCTCTGAAATCAAGTTTATTTCCTATCGCAATATCTATGGTTGCCTTAATTAAATTTATGCCAAAAGAATAGGGCTTTCTATACTGAGAATCAAATCCTCCCGACAATCTTGCCGTAATTTCTATAACTTTCGGCTTACCTTTGCAAAGAATTAAATCTCCCTTAAATGCACCTTTATCAATACCCATGGCTTTTGCGGCCTGTGACATTAAATTATACATCTCGTTTTGAATCTCTTCCGGAAGTCTTGAAGGAGTTACCGATCCTGTTTGTACTGCAAATTCCTTTGAATAATCAAATTCTCTGTCCGAGATTCCACATGGATATACAATGCCGTCGTAAACTATAGTATCAACGCTGTATTCTTCTCCTTCCAGATACTCCTCCAATAAAATTCTTTTATCGTAAAAATTGTATTTTTGAGCATCAATACAAGCTTGTTCGAGAGAACTTTCATTATCCAGGATTCTAACGCCTCGAGAACCGCTGTTATCAATACTTTTCACTACTAAAGGATAACCAAGTACTTTCGCTTTTTGTTGTGCTTGTTCGTAATTGTCGGCAAATTCAAATTTAGGTCCGGGCACGTTAAATTTCGCCAAACGCTGACGCATTGCTATTTTATTATTACAATCTTTTGCACTTTGAATATCTATACCCGACAATCCTAATTCTTTAGCAATACTGGCTACTGTAAACTCAACATCTGTTCCCTGTGTATATACGCCTACAACATTATGAGTTGCAGCAAATTCTTTGGAAAATTTCACGGCCGCATCTATATCTTTTGTAGAAATTGCAGCCTTTTCGTCTGCCATTAGCATGGCCGGTACTTGTAATGATTTGTCTAATACAACCACTTTTAGTCCCATTTTATGTGCAACATCAATGGTTGGGATTTGTAAAATTCCACCACCTACAATTATTAAATATCTGTCCATATTTTTTCTTTTATACAATTAATTAATTCGGAAATACTATTTATCGAGAAATCGGCATCATCATTTTCAGAAACTTTCAAATCTTTATACTCTCCTTGATTAATACGAATGGTTTTTAAACCGATCTTTTTTGCACCGATAAAATCTTTTCTTGGATCATTACCAATATAAATACAATCACGGGCAGTTAGATTTATTTTATTCAATAAAACCTGATAGGGTTTTACTGATGGTTTTCTGTTTTCTATTCCCAATGAATCAGTTATAAGTACATAATCAAAGAATTGCCTTAAATGGAGATTATCTATTTTATATTCTTGTATTTTTATATGTCCGTCGGTTAATATTGCGAATAAAAAATAATCTTTTAATTTTTTCAAAATTTCATGCGTGTTTTCATAGACTTGCAGTTTGGGTTTACATTGCCAAAACTCATCCAAAATTTCTTTGAGATAAGGTAAACCGTCAAAATGAATCTCTCTAAATAAATCATCATAGATGAAACGATATTCAATACCTTTATTGTCAAGTATATTATTTAATCTTTTTTCAATCTCTTTTTGCCGGTGATTTGAAAGTTTTGCAATATACTCACTTGTATTTAAAAGACATTGGCGTGTATATTCAATTTGAGGGTATAATGTGTCGTCTAAATCAAAAATTACTGCTCTGTTTTTTGTCATATTCGTATATATTTGTCATTCCCATAGAATTTTATACCGGAGTAAAAAAAGAAATGATTTCCCGTCCAAGTCCCAACTCTGCCAATGCTTTATATAGTTCAACCGTTTTCGGCATAGAAATCTCATCCAGTAAATTCTCAAGAAAAACTCGTGACAAATGAACATTTTTCCCTTTGGATTTATCTCTAACATAGTTGCTATCCATATTGGCTAGATTAAAATCAATTGGGAACTCGGTCATATCAAACACTTTTTTCATTCCCGCCTCGGAACAGAGATTCTCCAATCCATCTTTATTAAAGTACGAGATATGGTCCGGAGACGCAATCCAAAATGAAGTATCAATGTAATTTTTCTCTAACAGTTTCTGTTGCAATACCGAAAAATCATTGGGTACGGTTATAATCAAAATACCATCAGGGGAAATCATATTGGCTACTTGAGTCAACAGCAGCTTTGGTTCAAGTACGTGTTCCAATACACACGCCAGCCATATCACATCATATTTCTGATCTCCAACGTTAAGCAAATTATAAATATCCCCCTGACAGAGAAAGGGCAGCATAGCAGGATTTTGAGATTTTATGCCGTGTGAACTGTAATCAATCCCTTTGACATCCCAATCATGATTGTAAAAATGTTGCAAAACCCATCCTTCCCCACAACCTATATCCAGCAGTTTTCCTTTTTTCTCGTTCGTTCCCCAAAGTCGGTTGATCACAAAATGGATTCGCTTGATTTTATTCTGGATCATGCGCTTTTCATCCTCGTTATAAACGCTTTGATATGTCCCTGTTTCATTTTGATAATACAAATCTTCGTAGTATTTTTTCAAGACATCTTCGGAAGGTTTTTCTGTCAGTTCATAAAACCCAAATTTGTTTTTAATAACTCTTTCATCAGGAGTCCCCCCTCCTATTTTAACATTTGCCATCATACTGTTAATTAAATTTATGTTTGTTTGCTGATTATGCCAACGAATAGAAGTCTTCTTCATATTCTTTTTTCATTTCAAATGCAATTAAACTGTACTTTTAAAGCACCTATAATTCGTTCGGATTGTTTTCTATCAAAGTACTGTTTTTGTTTCATTAAGCTATGTTCAATCCTTTGAACGTCCTTTATAAACAATTCGGAAATATCAAAAGCAATATGGTTTTTTATGTAAAAATCGTATAAATTCTTTTGGTTGTCTGCAATTACATTCAAGTATAACTCGCCGCCTCGTTTTGACAGATATTCGTAGGAAACTGTGCTTGGCGGACATATTGCATACCGGCAAACCGACATAATATCTGCCATCTCTTTTGCCGAAAGATTTTTCAAAATATGAATATCCAATACTGATGATTCTTTAAACTCCAAAAGTTCTTGCCGATGAAGAAACG
>JAISRS010000158.1 GCA_031273485.1 Prevotellaceae bacterium | reverse complement strand
TCTCATAGAAATTCTCCCTATTATAATTTAAGTTTGTTATAAAAGCAAGCAAATATAGGGCTAATCTTTAACACATCATTACTTTCCTACTAAAAAATATTATAATTAATACATAAAACACTCGATTCGCTTTCAGTTATAAAAATATCCATAAAACTTACGAGAAATTTTGATTACTTTCGTAGGTTGAAAATAGAACTTTATGGAAGAAGGTAAATTATTGGATAAAAAATCGTTGCGTTTCTTGAAAGGGAAAAATACCGATTGGGGTGAGTTGGCAAAAGATTGTATTTCATTCGCTAATTCTCATGGAGGGAACATTCTTATCGGAATAGAAGATGGCGATAATTTACCACCTGTAAATCAAAAAATCGAAGATAAAAAAGTCCTTGAAACTATCCATAAAAGAATTTCGGAAAAATCCATCAACGTTGCAGTAGTGATAACGCTTGAAACTGCATCGAACAAAGCGGAATACATTCGTATCAACGTGGCCAGAAATGTCAATACACTAGCCTCTACCACCGATGGAAAGTATTATATTCGGATTGCCGATGTTTGCAAACCGGTTATGCCTGAAGATATTGTGAGGGTTGCAGCCGATAAAAACGCCTTTATTTGGGAAGAACTGACAACAATGCGGGTAGAAAAATTCAGAGTCGATGAAAAGAAAAAGGCGGATTTTCTGCATGATGTCAGGACGTCCAAACGTGTAAGCGCTTTCGTAAAAGAAAAAAATGATGAAGAATTACTTGAATACTATGGATTTCAAAAAGACGGCTATTTGACAAATTTGGGTATTTTATGGATTGGGCAGAGGCGTGACCGTTCTTCATTACAGTTTGCTCCGATTATTCAAATAATCCGTTATAACGAAAGAGAAGAAAAAGTTTGGAAAATGATGATAGACGATTTCTATCTGAATCCCAAAGAGATGTTAGATAAAATCATTCATGCTGTCCCTGATTGGCAGGAAAGTATCGAAATTCCCGACGGAGCTTACAGAAAAAATATACCTTTCTATCCTGAAGAAGTTATTAGAGAGTTGTGTACCAACGCATTGGTGCATAAAACCTATACCGCAAGAGGAGATATTTTCATTAATATTCATCAAGACCGGCTGGAAATTCACAATCCCGGGACTTTACCTTATGGGGTAACCCCAAAAAACATCCTGTCCAAATCAATCAGAAGAAATGAGAATCTGTGTAAAGTCTTCTTCGATTTAATTTTGATGGAGAGTGAGGGTAGTGGATATGATACGGTTTATACCAAATTGTTAGAAATAGGTAAATCCTTACCTGTAGTATATGAAGATGATGATAGTGTAACTGTTACTATTGCAAAGAATTTTGTAAGCAGAGATATTATCCGGTTGATGGACAAAGCTAAAAATGAATTTCCGCTGAAACAGAAAGAGATTATTACTTTAGGACTGTTGGCTCAGCAACCTTATACGGCTACGGAATTATCCAAGATACTGAATCAGGGAGAAGAACAGGGGTTAAGAAGTTGGATCGGCAATCTGTCTGAATACGATTTAGTGATAAAAACAGGAGAAGGAAAAGGTACTCTATATGAGATAAATCCGAAAATTGCACAACATAACCTTAAGGGGAAAGTCAATATAAAGAAAGTTCAGGATTATAAATTAGAAGAGCTAATATACAAAGACATAATTTCTTATCCCAAGAGTTCTTTTAGTGAAATCCATAAGAGGATAGGGGAGGATGTAAATAAAAACACCATCCGTTGGATTTTGAAACAGATGGTTGATAAAAATAAATTGGAAGTAACGGGAACAAATAGATGGACAAAATATTCTATTGCGAAAAATTTGCGAGAAAACCCATGAATTGAAATAGAAATACAACGAAAATCTCAATAGAAACCTTAAAAGAAAATTTTGACGTTCATATATTTAATTGAGTATAAAGCATATATACTGAATAGTCTATTGCGGAATTTTGACGAAGATGCGAATATCTACAATAATGACAGAGAATAAATTGGCACAAACCTTACTGGAAGAACTATAATACATGAATAAGGATAATTAATACATAAAACACTCGATTCGCGTTCAGTCCGCTAAGCTAATGCTTAACGAATCAGGCAAAAATAATAAACGAACCGAGCCTCCATAATAAACGAATCAGCCGTTGCTGATTCGTTTATTATGGAGGCATTGGCTTATAGCCTGTTTTCTATACATTTATATCTAAAGTTTCCCACATGCAATAAATCCCGGCAAATGGATGCTTTATAGTTCAGCTAAATTCGTAATCACCTGATATTCTGCACATGCAAAAAGAGCTAATGCTTACAATATCTGGATTGTCTTCTTTCCTTACCCAGCATTTTTTTTTCGCGCCAATATCCTTCACTTTTACTGTAAAAAGTGAAGGATATGGGCAAAAGTGAAGGTTTTCAGAAGTCTACCTTCACCTCTTATTGATTGTATCATAGAATGTTACAGAAAAAGTGAAGGATATTGGCGCGAAAAAAAAATGCTGGGTAAGGAAAGAAGACAATCCAGATATTGTAAGCATGAGCTCTTTTTGCATGTGCAGCATATCAGGTGATTACGAATTTAGCTAAACTATAAAGCATCCATTTGCCGGGATTTATTGCATGTGGGAAACTTCAGTTATTAAATCTGTGTCATCTGCGTGCCGACCTTGTATGTTCAGACTATACTGATTCCAAAATAAGAGCAGGGTCAATATGCAATGATGTGTATAAGCGCTTTGCCATACGAAGGGATATTGTCCTTTTTCC
>JAISRS010000156.1 GCA_031273485.1 Prevotellaceae bacterium | reverse complement strand
TTGATAAGCGGCTCCGACAGCCGTTTCCCCTGTTCCGCTTCGGTGGTGGTAACAAGCCGTGTCCCCCGGAGCCGGGCGATGTCGTTGCTAATCTGCTCCCCGTTCCGTTTCATAAAAGTATCCGTAGGGGTGGCGATGGCGTAATCCCCCAAGAGCTTCATCAGGGTATTGAGAAAGGTGCTTTTCCCGTTGGCCCCGGCCCCGAACAGGATAAACATCACCTGCTCCGAAGTATCCCCGGTCAAGGCCCAGCCCCCCGCCGTTTGCAGGAAGGAGATCAATTCCGTGTTGTAATTCATAATCTCTATGGGGCAGGAAAAAGTCATGGTTTTGAAGGAAAACAGAGGACATCCTATAATTTTACCCCCTGATGTACCCCCTACGCCCTATTGCCTCTTTTTTTCCATAATGTTATTCTTGAGTGCGGACTTAACAAGGAGGATGCCGATGCCCGTTATATGGTATTCCAGAGTTCCTGAATTCCTTGGAACTTCTACTTTTGGGTGTTCATAACCGGGAAAAGCAGGGTAAATTTTGAATTCCTTTGAGACCATCATCTGGAAACACCGTGATGCCGCCTTTTCCAAACGTGATAGGGGCTATCGGTTTGAAAAACCCATGCGGAAATACCCCAAGTCCGGCTTCCTCTATGCGGCCCAATGGATCAAGGTTTGGCATTGGCCCGAATTTCCTTCCTGCCAGGACTTTTCGGATATAGACCTCGTAGCCCGTGCCGTCTACGGCGACTATTGGACCGTTCAGCGCAAATACTTTAAGGCGGATACCCGCATAGACAAGCCGATAGTTGACACCTCCCTGTCCACCTCCGGCAAATCCTTTTACGATGTCAACGGACCCCGAACAAAAGTCCATGCCTTCTGCCCCCGGCTTCTCCTTGTCGAAAAATCGCAGGATTTTTGGCCTTCAAAAGCCGGAAAAACCCTTGCAGACCTCCATCTCAACTACGAGGACCAAAAAAAACCTGTGGAGGTTACAAAACGCTACGCCGTAACCACTCACAAGGAAAACGGCATAAAGAACGCCCACAACGATTGGGCGATGGAACACGGCAATCTCCGGTATATCCTAGACTTGCTTTTATCGGTTATCACGATCATGGTAAGCGTTAAGACTGCGGATATTGTGGCAGAGTTGCCGAAGGTGGAGTGGAAGTAGAAAAATGTGGTGTATAATAAATAATAAAACTTGTCAAAAATATAAATACCTCACGAGAGGTTTTATATGACGACAAAAAAGACGATAATAGGAGCTGATTTATTTGCTGGCGCTGGCGGCCTGTCTCTTGGCGCATCCATGGCTGGTATTGATGTTCGTTTGGCGATAGAGAAGGATAGTTATGCGGCAGCAACTTATATACACAATCACCCCCAAACTATAATGATTAATGAGGATATAGAAAATATAAAAAAGGTAGACATAAGGGTGAAAAAAGGTGAGATAAAACTTTTGTTTGGTGGCCCTCCGTGTCAAGGTTTTTCTACTTCCAACCAGCGTACAAGAAACAAAGAAAATCCGGCAAATTGGCTGTTTAAAGAATTTATTCGATTTGCAAAAATGTGGAAACCGGATTGGATTCTCTTTGAGAATGTACGCGGAATAGTTGAGACGGAGAAGGGACTTTTTCTAAATACTATAATGAAAGGTTTTGAGAAAATAGGCTATAGTTGTTCTTGGCAGGTATTGACCGCTTCTGATTTTGGTATACCGCAAACACGTTCTCGGTTTTTCCTTATAGCTTCAAAACACGGTTACCAGATTAATCTTCTCGGTGAAAAAGGATATAATACATCAATTACAGTAAAACAGGCTATAGAAGACCTGCCTTCGTTAGGAAATGGTGCTAACATAGATTTCATGAATTATAAAGGGGGCCCAAATTCAGACTATAGCAAACAACTTCGGGGAAACCTCGCTGGTTGTACCGGACACCTTGTTACGCGAAATTCTGATTTAGTCCTCAAGCGGTATAATTATATTCCCGCAGGAGGCAATTGGGAAGACATACCGGCAACACTGATGCAGAATTATAAAGATAAAAACCGTTGTCATACTGGTATATATCATCGGTTACATCCCGATTCTCCATCGGTAACAATAGGCAATTACAGAAAGGCTATGCTTATACACCCGTGGGAGAACAGGGGGCTTTCGGTAAGGGAGGCTGCTAGAATACAATCTTTTCCTGATTCTTATGAATTCAAAGGCAGTATCGGATTTCAACAGCAACAGGTTAGTAATGCAGTTCCCCCATTGTTGGCGAAAGCTGTTTTTGAACTGATTGTGAAGGAGGAGAAATAGTATGCCAGAAAAGGATGAACAGTTAGAAACTTGGTTATTTGGTCAAGACGACTCATGTTTTCCAGATTATGATACCAATCAAGGTCAGAAATCATACCCTGATGTATATAAGGACTTAAGATTAAAACTGATGCCTATTCACAATAAAGTTGAAACAGGTGCTATGCTTGCTTCTTTTTATTTATGGAAGAAGGATATTATTTCAACAATTGAAAAATCTAATAATGCTGGAACACCGTCTAATGATTTTGAGTCACTTGAAACATTACTGAATAAAGATCCTACAGTTTATTTAAATCAACATGGGAAGGGTCATGTTAACAAAGTTATCGCTAAGGTTGGGGAAATCATTAGTAATTTTAGAATTGAAGAAGACAAACCTACACCTACCGAAATATTTTTATTATTGTGTGCAATACAATTACATGATGTCGGCAATATTTTTGGTAGGAACAATCATGAGAAGAGTTTTCAATCTGAGTTCATGGATATTTCAAAATCAATTATTACTGATACTGTAACAAGTAGGCTTATTTTCAATATTGCTAGGGTACATAGTGGTAATGTAGATGGCAATGATACAAAAGAGGACACAATTTCTAAAGGGAAGCTTCGTACCAATGGCATGCTTAGAGGGGAAAAAGTTAGAGAGCCTTTGTTGGCTGCACTGCTTAGGTTCGGTGATGAGTTAGCTGATGATGTTTCACGAGCAGATTTAGAAGGATTGGAAAAAGGAAGAATTCCTCCAGAAAGCTTGATTTATCATGAATATTCGAAATCACTAAAAACTGTTAAAATAATGAAAAATGAGCACAGTCCTACCCTATATCTATATCTTGAATATTTTGTTGATGATTCTATCGTGGCAAAACAATATTCAAAGAATAGAGGAGACAGACTTTTAATTGATGAAATCTTTCAAAGAACAATAAAGATGGAACTTGAAAGACGATACTGTATGCGCTTTTTGGGATCATACTTTCTATTAGAAGAAATAAGAGTGCGAATTGAAATTATTTCTAAATTCGATTTAAAAGATTCAGAAATAATTACTTATACTTTAAAAGAAAGCGGTTATCCATCAGGTGATATAACTATAGATTATCCTGACAATACAGGGGATAAAGTCTTGGTAATGCTGAAAAACAAAGGGTGGAAAATATGAGTAAGCAAAACCTTTTCGACTCAAATAATCCGTTCCAAGTTACAACGCCGGAAGATTTAAGTGCCAATGACGCTGTTCGGCTTTTCGTTGATGTTTTTACCGATTTTCCCAGTATTATTAATACTGGGAATACATTTCTCATGGGTCCTCGCGGCGTAGGTAAAAGCATGATGTTTAGATATCTGCAAGTAGATTGCCAGACATTAGTTAAAGAATGCAGTTTTGCCGATCTTCCTTTTATAGGGATTTATATACCGATAAAGAATGAAAGTTTTGTAAAAACCGAATTAAAAAGGTTGGATGACCGACACGCAAGCGAAATTTTCAACGAACATTTAATGGTTTCTCATATAAGCATGAAAATTTTTGATAGTTTGTTAAGATTCCCAAAGTCAGTAGATAGCATTGACAAGGATAGTTTGCTCAACTATTATAACTCAGTGTTTCTCCCCTTGTTTTATACAGATAAACTTGAAAATAGTTTATTGGATAATAAACAGACATCAAAAGAACTGTTTGTGGGCATGATTGCTACATTGGATAAGACCTACCGTATTGCTTCGGATTACGCCAAAAAGCTTGCATTTACAACAGTCATTCCTTTGTATGACGGACCCCTTTTTGACTATCAAGATTTTCTAATACCACTAGTTTCTAAACTGGTAGATGTTAAAGGTTTTCCTTCTGTTCCTATTTTTTTATTAATTGATGATGCTCATATCTTATCAGAAATACAGACACGTATTTTAAATTCGTGGGTAGCAACAAGAACCAGTAAGAAGATCAGCCTAAAAGTTTCTTCACAGTATAATTACAAGAATTATTACACTGTCACAGGTGATACAATAGATGCACCGCATGATTATACTGAAATTGATATGACAAAAGTACATACATCTAATTGGAAGGGGTCATCCCATTATAAAGATAGAATTCAAGAAATTGTAAAAAAGAGATTAAACTTATTAGGAATTAATTCTAGTCCTGAGGAATTTTTTCCAGAAGATACAGAACAAGAAAGAGAAATAAAGATAAGAATTGATAATTATAATAAAGCCTATGATAACGGCCAAGGACGAGGGGCAAAAAGAGGTGATGATGCATTACGTTATGCGCGGCCTGATTATATAAAAGATCTTGCTGGACGACGTAAGTCTAGTTTCACATATAGTTATGCTGGCTTTTCTCAACTTGTGCATCTTTCGTCAGGAATTGTTCGCTACTTTCTTGAACCGGCTAATCTTATGTATTCAAAGGAAAGAGCTCTGAATAAAGACAAAGTAGTAAAATTTATAAGCCCTGGAATACAAAGCGAAGTAGCCCGTGACGTAGCAAACCAATTTTTGTATACAGACCTTGATAAATACAAAAAAGAGGGCGATGAAAACGCTGTACCCAAAGAAGACATTGATAGATTAGCGAATTTAATACAAGGACTGGGTGGATTATTTCGGCAAATACTTCTTTCCGAAACAAGATCAGAACGTAAAGTATTTTCGATTGCTATTTCCGATGAGGTATCTGAAACTGTTGAAAAAACATTAAATATTGGGATTAATTTGGGATTTTTCCATTGTTCTACAATCGGTCGCAAAAACCGAAAAAGCGGAGGCCGCACAAAGTTATATATAATGAACAGACGGTTAGCCCCAATATGGACATTGGACCCGACCGGATTTGCAGGTTATTTATTTGTTCAAAATCGCCTCCTTGAAGATGGAATTAAGAACCCACAATCGATGTTGAGCAGAATAGATAGAGATGGGGTATTTGAAGGAGGCGAAATACAAGAGCTTTACTTATTTGATGATATGAACGAACCACCTATTGAGGTTCGCAACATGGAGGACGACTAGTATGGTACAAAAATATAAACTGTCAGACTTGAAAGATGCTATTCAGGAGAGCTATAATCTTTTTATATGTTCAGCAAGTTTTGAGACTCGGTGCTTGTCAATTGCTAAAAGCATAAATAAGAAAGCTATACAAAGGGCGATGATAATATACAACTCCGAATGTTTGTCATATATTGGCGCAAACAAGGAATCGTTACTGAATATTTTTACAGATAAATCTAATTCTGTTGAATTCAAGCAGTCTGATCCTATCTTCTCCGCCGACAATGTTATAATTTCTTTGACTGAACTTAATAAAAAAGATGATATTCTTTCGATATTGCTTGATATAACAACGTTTACACATGAAATGTTGTTAATTTTACTGAGGATTTTTCCAATTGTGTGTCCTAACGCTGAAATAACCTGTATATATGCAAATGCATCTGAATATCATCCAAATGCATATGTTCCAAATGGCGAAGATAACGAAAATGATGCAGCCAATAAGAAGTGGCTTAGTAAAGGTGTCGTGGAGATTCGCTCTGTACTAGGATATTCTGGCAACATATTGCCGCTACAAAAAACGCATTTAATAGTCATAGTTGGATATGAACACGAACGGGCTGCTAGTATTATTAAGGCATTAGAACCGAACTCTTTAGCATTAGGGTATGGACGACCTGATAATGCTACTACCGAGAAAGATAAAGAGGCTAATGAGCAGTATTTAGAACTTACAAGGCAAATGGCTGTTTCGTATGACCACATTGATACATTTGATATTACATGTGATGATCCATTTAAAACATTTGAAAAAATATCTGAAATGGTATCTTCCCAAGAAGGCAAGAATGTTCTAATCGTGCCACTAAATAACAAAATATCAACCATTGGCGTTGCATTTACGGCTATAAAGGATAGTAATATTCAATTATGTTATGCACCGGCATTAATATATAATTATACCGATTATTCAACACCGGGGAGTAATTGCTATGTATTTAAAATATCTCAATTCATTAGGTCTATGGGAGAACAAAAATGAAAATCATCGTCCCTGGTTTTTCTTTTTACGAAGAAATCGACGGTATGAAAGTTCTAAGAAACATTGAGAAAGCCGGTAGAACTTGCTATAAAAGCGAAGATAAAATCATGGATTTGTCTGCCAAAAAATTCGTGCGAAATATTCTAAAAAGTGGGCATGAATCCGTTATAGAACATGAAAAGATCACGGTAAAAATAATCTGTGACCGTGGTGTCAGCCACGAGATTGTAAGGCATAGGATAGCGAGCTATAGTCAAGAAAGCACAAGGTATTGTAATTACACGGAAAACAAGTTTGGGAAAGAATTAACTCTAATTCGCCCATTTTTTTGGAATGACGCTCCTGAAAAATTTGCTATCTGGAAAGAGACAATGCAAAACATAGAAAATAATTATGCTCTATTAATATCTCTGGGGGCAAAACCGGAAGAAGCAAGGTCAATCTTACCGAATAGTTTAAAAACAGAGATTGTTGTGACTATGAATTTACGGGAATGGCGGCATTTTTTTAAATTAAGAACATCTCTTAAAGCACATCCTCAAATGCGGGAAATAGCGGTTCCATTGTTGAAAAGATTTAATGAATTGATACCTATAATTTTTGATGATCTATGCTAAGTTGAACTTTGCACTTATTTAGTGGATAATAGGTAATTATATGCAAAACCTGATTGATTATAATGCCATTGTTTCCCAAATCAAAGAACTCATGTCTCGAGCTCGATCCGCCGTTGCGCATGAAATCAACGGTTATCAACTAAAAACCTATTGGGAAATAGGCCGTATTATTGTTGAACATGAGCAAAAAGGCAGTATTAAGGCGGAATATGGCAGGCAATCACTCAAGGAATTATCTCAAAAACTGACCCGCGAATTAGGCCGTGGATTTTCCGTATCAAATCTGCAATTTATGCGCCGTTTCTATTTGGAGTATCAAATTCAACAGACACTGTCTGTTAAATTGTCCTGGTCCCATTACTGTGAACTTTTGATTATCGCTGA
>JAISRS010000085.1 GCA_031273485.1 Prevotellaceae bacterium | reverse complement strand
AATAAAAAGATACAAAGTATCAATCTCGACTTCGTTAGAGGAGATATGGACACTATTCCGTGGCATTCGCGCCTTATAGGAATTAAAGGCGCACGCGGCATAGGCAAAACAACCCTTTTGCTACAATACGCCAAATTGCGATTGCCTGTAGATCATTGCCTGTATGTCAGTCTGGATAACCTCTGGTTTTCGGGCAATACGCTGGTGGAGCTGGCAGACCGTTTTGCAAAATTAGGTGGTAAATACCTGCTTATCGACGAAGTGCACAAATACGCCAACTGGTCGCAGGAAATAAAAAACATATACGATGATTACCCCGAATTGCACGTAGTGTTCACGGGGTCTTCGCTGTTGGAAATCCTCAATCGGCGCGCCGATCTAAGCAGACGAGCTATTGCATACACCATGCAGGGACTTTCGTTTCGCGAATATTTGAATATGACGCAAAAACTTGATTTGCCCGTTATCCCGCTGAACGATATTTTGACGAAACACGTCGCCATTGCTGCGGAAATCGTAGATAAAGTGAAGCCGATAAAGCACTTTGAAAACTACATGGCAAAGGGTTACTATCCTTTTTTTCATGAAGACGAATCTACCTACAACCTGCGTATTCAGGAAACGGTGAACATGATTATGGAAATGGAACTGCCTTTGCTGCGGGGAATCGAAATAGCATACGTCAATAAATTGAAACAATTATTGTTTATCATTGCTCAATCGGTGCCTTTCATCCCCAATATCAGCAAGCTCAGCGAGCGCATCGGGGTAAACCGCGCTACCTTACTGTCGTACCTAAGTTACATGAATCAGGCGGCGCTAACCAAAAGCATCTTCAAACCGGCGCAGGGAATAAGCGCTCTACAGAAACCCGACAAGCTCTATATGGATAATCCCAACCTGATGTACGCTATCTCAATGAAACAACCCAATATCGGCACGCTGCGCGAAACGTTTTTCCTGAATCAGTTGAGCCGAAACAATAAGGTTGAATACGCCAATAGCGGAGATTTTTTAGTGAATGAAAAGTTTACATTCGAAATAGGAGGCAAAAACAAAACAACCACGCAAATCAAAGCGGTAAAACATGCCTTTGTAGCTGCCGATGACATCGAATACGGACATCGGAATACAATACCTCTGTGGCTGTTCGGATTTTTGTACTGATGGGGATTTGTTGATGATTGTCCGAACCTTGAAGACCCCGTTTGGGGTAGCGGGACGCTACGCCGAACGGGATTTTAAGGGTAAGGTCTTTAAAGACCTTAAAGACCTTAAAGTCCTTAGTACCCTTCATAAGAAATGTTGCGGCTTAAAAAACTTTTCAAACTTTGCTTGCACGGGTTTGGAACCCGTGCGTGTAATAAAAAAAGTAGTACTATATATAAGGTGTACGGGTTACAAATCCGGGTTAAATCGAGATTTAGCCCACAAGCAGATAAAAATTTTTTTGAATGAAAAAAAAATATATATCTTTGCGTCCGATTACAATAAAAAAAGACAATATAACAAATACGACATTCATTGTAAATTTTATTGATATGATAAATATAAACAATATAAAATTTGCCGAAGTTCCGGCAAGTCCGAACCGAACAAAAACATACTTGCGACCCGGGTCGCAAGTCCGAACCGGAACAAAAACACACTTGCGACCCGGGTCACAAGTCCGAACCGGAACAAAAACATACTTGCGACCCGGGTCGCAAGTCCAAACCGGAACAAAAACATACTTGCGACCCGGGTCGCAAGTCCGAACCGAACAAAAACACACTTGCGACCTAAGACGCAAGTCTAAATTAATATAAATTGTTAAATTTTAAAAATGAAAATTTTATGGAAATAATAAAATTTAGAGTAGCACATCTTCGCAATGAAGAACATTTTCAACTGATGACCGAGTTTAAGAAATTATTAGAAGCAATCGGTGCATTGGTTTTGAACATTGAGCAACTGTTTGCTGTATTTTTGGTTCTCTTCGGTAAGGAAGACCGTGCCGTTGAGGTATTCCGCAAAAACGATTTAACCGACGACATCTCCGCAGCAGATGCATTGAGGGACAGCATCTACAAAGGTTTTACGCTTTTGGTGGAAACTCATCAATACAGCCCCGCACCCGAAAAGGTGGAAGCCGCCGGTAACATCCGGACGGTGATTGACCATTACGGCGATTTTCGTAACAAATCGTATAACGAAGAAACGGCAAGCATCAACAATTTTGTGCAGGATATCAACGCCCGCTGCGCCGACGATATCAACACGCTGAACGCCGCAGAATGGATCGCAAACCTCTCCGCATCCAATCAGACTTTCGAAAACTTGATGACTCAACGTTTCGATCAGGAGGCAGGACAGGAATACATCAACCTGCGCGAAACACGCAAGGAAATAGACAAGGTCTATAACCAAATCATCGACTACATCAACGCCTCCATCATCGTGAACGGCGAAGCTGCGTATGTCGATTTTGTGAACAAACTGAACGAACGTATTTCATATTACAAAAACACGCTGGCGCAACGCAAAGGACGCGCTGCAAAGAAAAACGAAAATACGCCTTCGGCTTCGGCTAATGCTAATGAAACAGCCGAATAACAGTAAAAATTATGCTCGGAGAACCTCTAAAAACTCGATTCTTCGGCGGTCAATGTCAATTTAACTGATTTTTAAACCTCATTTACATTGATAAACTCCGGTTTGAAAATCCTGTCCGCCTCGAAAAATCAAGTTGTAGAGGTTCCCCTTTATACTTGAAAACAATAAAATTAAAAACTGATGCAAACAATTAATTTAAGATTTCTCAAAACCTTCCTGCTCCCGCTGTCACTCGTTTTGTGGGGAAACGCAGATTTATTTTCCCAGATTACGGAACGCCCCCGACCCGCCGAATGGAGTCAGCTCGTCCCCGGCGCACGGTTTCTGGATCGGCTACAGCCAATGCCGCAGGGCGTTCTGTCGAAAGACGTATGGGGCGCCGAAAACGTGGTGCCACGATATATCGACAACGGAATAGAAGACTCGATATTCTCGTACTGGGGAGGCAACATCCTGCCGGGCGACGACGGACTGTATCACCTGTTTGTGTGCGGATGGCGCGAAAATTCGCCCAAAGGGCACGGACACTGGCCCCAGTCGGACGTGTTTCACGCAGTGAGCAAACAACCTCACGGACCGTTTACCGTAAAAGACAGTATCGGCAAGGGACACAATCCCGAAATATTCCGACTGAGGGACGGACGATATGTAATCTACGTCATCGACGGCAGATATGTGAGCGAATCCCTCAAAGGTCCGTGGACTTATGGCAAATTTGAGTTCGACCGCCGCAACCGCCGCATTATCGAAGGACTGTCGAACCTGACCTTTGCACGACGCGAAGACGGCTCGTTCCTGATGATTTGCCGCGGAGGCGGAGTATGGATCAGCGAAACGGGACTTTCGACCTATCATCACCTCACGGACAAAAGGGTGTACCCCGCTGTGGAAGGTCGATTTGAAGACCCCGTAGTATGGCGCGACCATATACAGTATCACCTCATTGTTAATGACTGGTACGGACGGATTGCCTTTTATCTGCGCTCCAAAGACGGCGTCAACTGGGTGGTCGATCCGGGCGAAGCCTACATCCCCGGCATAGCAAAACACGCCGACGGAAAAGTGGAAGACTGGTTTAAATACGAACGGATTAAGGTGCTTCAAGATGAATACGGACGGGCAATACAGGCAAATTTCGCCGTAATCGACGTGCTGAAAAAAGAAGATAAGTCAAACGACAATCACGGATCGAAAAATATCGCCATACCTCTCAACCCCGGACTGCTGCTGACTATCCTCGACGCCAATCCCATAACGGCTGCCACAAAAACCATCCGCCTGAAAATAGCCGCCGAAAAGGGCTTCAATCCGCATACCGACATAGACCTCGCCTCGCTGCGCTTCGGAGCATCGACGGAAGTCAATTTCGGACGGGGAGCTAAGGTGAAAAGCACGGAAAAATCGGGCGACGACCTGATTGTTACCTTCGACGCCGCCGGAAACGGAATCACGCCCGACGAATTTGCGCCGAAACTAATCGGCAAAACCCCGCAGGGAGCGCTCCTTTACGGATATGCACGCCTGCCGTATGTCAGCTATATCGAACCGATACTTTCGGCGCTTGCTCCGATATTTACCCTCCGCACCGACGGCATGGACATCAACACGGAAGTGCAAAATTTCGGGCAAATAGCCTCGCAGGAAGCATCTCTGCAACTGTTTGTCGAAAAAAACGGCGAAAAAATACCGCTCGGCAACGCCGCCATACCGCCTCTCAAACCTTATGAGAAGACAAATGTGCGCTTCGCCTCGCCTCAACGGCTCGAAAAAGGAACGGAGTACAATTGCACGCTGACAATACGGTCGAAAGAAAAGGAATTTCCCTCATTTAACTTTAAAATCAAGATCAATTAAATATGAAACAATGTATCGTGTCGGCATATACTCATCTTTTTACTCTGCTTCTATACCCAAATAGAACGACAGAAAACAAGCTACACGCCCCTATCGCGAAACAATTAGGAGGCAAAAAGCAATTTTTTTTATGTTTTTATATTAAAGTTTATGCCGCCGATACATTTTTATTATACGTCCAACGAAACGGACTGTCGGGACAAACAGTCGCGCATCGTTTCCGAACGTCTGCAATTCCGGGACAAAAATTTATAATCCCCCATTCATGATTGTTCTACATTTTTGTTTACCTTTGTAGCCATTTTAATTGGAAAAGTTATGTCGGTAAATAAACTCATATTAGGCGATAACCTCGAAATCATGGAAAAGATGGAGAGCGAAACGGTGGATTTAATCTATCTTGACCCTCCGTTTTTCAGTAATCGCGACTACGAAGTCATCTGGGGCGACGATGGCGAAGTGCGCAGCTTTGCCGACCGGTGGGCAGGCGGCATCGAAAACTATATTGCATGGCTCAAAGAACGGGTCGAACAGATGCACCGCCTCCTGAAACCCACCGGAAGCATCTTTCTGCACTGCGACTGGCACGCAAACGCGTATATACGGGTAGAAATTCTGGACAGGATTTTCGGGATGAATAATTTCATCAATGAGTTTGTTTGGAAAAGAAGTTTCAATCGTTCCAGCATATCAAAAGCCGCTCGAAAAAATTATGATACTATATTCTTTTATTCGAAATCCAAAGAATATACCTACAATCAATTGTTCACAGGGCTTTCCCAAGCATCAAAAGATTTATATCACCATGAAGATGAAAAAGGATTCTATCGAATGGTTCCCTTATTGGTGAGTGGAAAACGAAATGGAGAAACGGGGAAAAAATGGAAAGATGTAGACCCAAATAAACAGGGAAAAGGAGGCATGCATTGGGTTACTACGCCCGACAAATTGGATGAATACGATAAACAGGGATTGATATATTTCCCCAAAAATGGTATTACACCTCAATTAAAATATTACACGAACCAAAGTCCGGGAACGCCTTTAAGTGAACTTTGGGACGATCTGAAGCTGGTACAGGGTAATGAGAGCATCGGCTACCCCACCCAAAAACCCATAGCATTGTTGGAGCGCATCATCAAATGCGCCAGCAACGAGGGCGACCTGGTACTCGACCCGTTTGTGGGCGGAGGCACCACCGTCGCCGTTGCCGACAAACTCAAACGCCGGTGGATAGGTATCGACCAGTCGGTGCAGGCGGTAAAAGTAACGGATTTGCGCCTGAAAAAACAGCAAGACTTGTACTCGCAACCCTACGAACTGAAACTCCGCAAATACGACTACGACGTACTTCGCAATTCAGATGAATTTGAATTTGAAAAGTGGATAGTCAAAGAATTTGGAGGTATCGGCAATGTCAAGCAAAGAAGGGATTTCGGGCTTGACGGCAAAATGCCTGACAATACTCCCATACAGGTAAAACGGTCGGACAATGTCGGTCGCAACGTTATTGATAATTTTCTGTCGGCAGTGCAACGGTACGACAAAAAACTGTTTGATAAAAATGTGACGGCAGGAAAACCGGTAGGTTATATCATTGCTTTTTCTTTCGGCAA
>JAISRS010000037.1 GCA_031273485.1 Prevotellaceae bacterium | reverse complement strand
TACCTTTCCTCTAAAAATCCCCGCAACCAGCCTTCGAGGCAACATTGTAAATAACAGAGAATCAGGAGTTATAAGGAATAGGAGGTTATTTAAGAAGGCATAGTGATTTCGGAATCCGTTGTTTTTCAATGGATTCAAGTAAAGATGAAAAATAAAATACTTTCCTCTGCGAGCTTTCCTGTCTCACACGCGCTTTCATTGCCGGTACTGCCTTTGCTGTTCATTTTGCAAAACGGGATATGGTTTTTGCCATTCGCCACAAAGGTATGGAACTGAAACAGAACCGGAAGAAACTGTGCCGGACACGGTTTCTCAATCAGGCGGCAAACGCCTGCCTGTTTTTTTTCGGGTCAAACGGTTGACCGGTATTCAGGACGTTGTACACGATTACCAGAATCTTTCGGGTAATGGCAAGCAGCGCCTTTTGCGACTTCATCCGTTTGGATAAATGACTGTGTTTTTTACCCAAAAATGTTTTGTTCGATTTGGCAGCCGACCACGATATTTCGACAAGAATCTGCCGGAGATACTTATTTCCGTGCAGCGTTTTGCGTGACTGTATTTTGCCGGCCGATTCATCGTTTCGAGGACGCAATCCTGCCCAGCCAACCAGGTTGGAAGCTTTGCCAAAGGCGCTCATGTCATTGCCGATTTCGGAGAGAATGACGTATGCGCTGAACTTTTGAATGCCCGGTATGGTACACAGCAACGAGATTTCCTTGGCAAAATGCTTGTTTGCCAATTCTTCTAAATGGGTAAGGCACGCAGCCTGCTGTTTTTCCAATAATTCCAATTGATCCATACACTGTTTGAGCATTTCGACATCAGCGGCACTGATTACTCCGTCCAATGAATCGGTAATGGTTTGAGCGCCATGTTTGTTTTTGGTGCGCCCGTGAACTTTCAGTCCAAGTTTGACAGGGTCGCGTTCGCCTTCGATTATCGCCTTGATAATTTTTCGTAGCGACACGTTATTACCCTGATTGGATACATAATTGCTGAAACGGATGTTGCATTGCTGCAACTGATTGTCCATCTGCTGTTCCAGACGTACCCTGCTTTTTGTCAAACGCCGGCACTGACGGGTGTACTGACGCATTTGCTGCGTAACCTCTTCGGGCACAAAACTGCCACGTATCAGCTCTTTCTGCAAACATTCCGCTATCCACTGAGCATCCTTTACATCGCTCTTGCGTCCGGGCAACTGCCTGATAAAATAAGGATTCGCTAATTTCAGCGAAATGTCCGACTGCAACATCCGCCAGATCGGCTTCCAATAGATACTTGTACTCTCCATCGCCGCTCTGCCGCAACCATGTTCTACCAGTGTATCCCGCAACTGCGTGAGGTCAGGAGTTAGCGTTCCATAACGCTTTTCTGAAATTTTTTTGCCCTGTTCGTCCAAAATACAAGCAAATATGCTATCTTTGTGCACGTCAAGGCCGCAACATTTGTCCATAAACTTACATTTTGACTGTTTAACATTCAGTTGATAATTACGCTACAAAGATAGCATTTGTACCGAAGAGTACCGAGGTAAGCATGACAGGGCGGCCTTGATTTTTATTGCACGCGCTTGGAAATCTGAGGATTTTCATCTAATTTTGTGCCTTTATTTTTTTATGAATTACAGATTTTATTGATATGAATAAAAAATTCGCCGAATACAACAAATTAGATTTATCTGTTATCAATCAGGACATTTTGAAACGTTGGGAAGAAGAGGATGTTTTCCGCAAAAGTTTGGAAATCAGAGAAGGCGCGCCTTCATTTATCTTTTACGAAGGCCCTCCTTCCGCCAACGGAATGCCCGGAATCCATCACGTCATTGCCCGGAGCATCAAAGATATTTTCTGCCGCTATAAAACAATGAAAGGCTTTCAGGTAAAACGGAAAGCCGGATGGGATACGCACGGCCTGCCGGTAGAATTAGGAGTTGAAAAGGCTTTAGGCATCACAAAAGAAGATATCGGTAAAAAGATTTCCGTAGAAGAATACAACGCCGCCTGCCGCAAGGATGTGATGAAATATACCAAAGAATGGGAAGATTTAACCAATAAAATGGGCTATTGGGTAGATATGGACAACCCTTACATCACTTACGACAACCGTTATATCGAAACCCTTTGGTGGTTGCTTAAAGAACTTTACAAGAAAAACTTATTGTACAAAGGATACACGATTCAACCCTATTCGCCCGCCGCCGGAACCGGATTGAGTACGCACGAACTGAACCAGCCCGGTTGTTACCGCGATGTGAAAGATACGACCTGTACGGCGCAATTCAAGATTGTGAATCCGTTGCCGTTGATGAGCGATTTCGGAGAGGCTTTCTTCCTCGCTTGGACGACAACCCCTTGGACCTTGCCTTCCAATACCGCCCTTTGCGTAGGTCCGGATATTGAGTATGTAGCCGTTCAATCCTACAATCCTTATACCTCCCAACCGATGACGGCAATCGTGGCCAAAGACTTGGTTTTCTCCCATTTCAACGAGAAATCAGCCGGTTTGCCTTTGGAAAATTACAGTCCGGGCGATAAACTGATTCCGTTCAAAATAGTGGGTTCATGGAAAGGAGCCGGTTTAGCCGGGATAAAATACGAACAATTGATTCCCTGGGTGAATCCGGGCGAAGACGCTTTCCGCGTAATCACCGGCGATTTTGTTACCACGGAAGACGGAACGGGAATCGTACATATTGCCCCCACTTTCGGAGCAGACGACGACCGCGTGGCTAAAATCCATGGCGTTCCTCCCTTGATGTTGTTGGATAAAGACGGCAATCGCCGTCCGATGGTCGATTTAACCGGGAAATTTTTCCATTTGGACGACTTGGATGAATCGTTTGTCAAGACATCGATGAATGTTTCGCTTTATGCCGAATATGCCGGTCGATACGTGAAAAACGCTTACGACAATACCCTCACGGACAACGATACGACATTGGACGTCGATCTTTGTGTCCTGTTGAAACAGCACAACCGGGCCTTCAAAATCGAAAAACATATTCATAATTATCCGCATTGCTGGCGTACCGATAAACCGGTGCTATATTATCCGCTGGATAGTTGGTTTATCAAGACTACGGCCGTCAAAGACCGGATGATTGAACTGAATAATACCATTAATTGGAAACCGCAATCGACCGGCTCGGGCCGGTTCGGCAAATGGTTGGAAAACCTGCAAGACTGGAATTTAAGTCGCAGCCGCTATTGGGGAACGCCGCTTCCTATCTGGAGAACAGAGGATGGAACGGAAGAAAAATGCATCGGTTCGGTGGCCGAATTAATAGACGAAATAAACGAATCGGTCGAGGCCGGTTTCATGGCTGAAAATCCATTCAAAAATGTAAAAACAGGCGATTTCACCGCAGAAAATTACGCTCCCGAAAAGATTGATTTGCATCGTCCTTACGTCGATAATATTGTATTGGTTTCGGCGAATAAAAAGCCGATGAAACGGGAAGCCGATTTAATAGACGTCTGGTTTGATTCGGGTGCGATGCCCTTCGCCCAAGTGCATTATCCTTTTGTGGGGGATTTAGGGGGCTTCCCGGCAGATTTCATTTCGGAAGGAGTCGATCAAACGCGCGGATGGTTCTTTACTTTACACGCTATCAGTACGATGGTGAAAGATTCGGTCGCGTTTAAAAACGTTATTTCGACCGGTCTGGTACTGGACAAAAACGGGAACAAGATGTCTAAACGCTTGGGCAACGGAGTCGATCCGTTCGAAACCATTGCTAAACACGGTTCCGACCCTTTGCGCTGGTATATGGTCACCAATGCCAGCCCTTGGGATAATCTCAAGTTTGATCCCGATGGAATCGAAGAAGTGCGCCGCAAATTTTTCGGCACACTCTACAACACTTATTCCTTTTTCGCTTTGTATGCCAATGTCGATCAATTTGACTGCCGGGCAGCCGGTGTTCCGTTCTGCGACCGTCCCGAAATCGACCGGTGGATCCTGTCATTATTAAATTCTTTGATCAAAGACGTGGATGAATTTTATGCCGCTTACGAACCGACCCGCACCGGGCGGGCTATCAACGATTTTGTCAACGACAACCTGAGCAACTGGTATGTCCGTCTGAACCGCAAACGCTTCTGGGGAGGCGAAATGAACGCCGACAAACTGTCCGCTTATCAAACGCTATATACTTGCTTGAAAACCGTTGCCCAATTGATGGCTCCGATTGCTCCTTTCTATTCCGACAAGTTCTATTCCGATTTGATTTCCGGCCATGCGGACGACCTCCGTTCTCCCTTGTCCGTCCATTTGTCCGATTTCCCGAAACCGGACGAATCCTTGATCGACAAAGCATTGGAAGAACGAATGCAGATTGCACAGGATATTTCCTCGATGGTCTTGGCTTTGCGTCGCAAGGTAAACATCAAGGTTCGCCAGCCGCTTTCTTCCATTATGGTTCCCGTTTTGGATGCACATCAAAAAGAAGCGATAGAAGCCGTTCAAGCATTGATTTTGAACGAAGTAAATGTCAAGGAAATCAATTATGTCGATAATGCCGCCGGTATTCTGGTAAAAAAGATCAAGCCGGATTTTAAGAAATTAGGCCCGCGTTATGGCAAGATAATGAAAGATTTGGCTAATGCTATTGCCGGATTATCACAGGAAGCGATTCTGCAACTGGAACAAGCCGGCCGTTTGGATGTTCCGGTGGCGGGGCAAACCGCTGAAATTACGGTAGAAGATGTCGAAATCATTTCGGAAGATATTCCCGGCTGGTTGGTTGCCAATGACGGCAAATTAACCGTAGCGCTGGATGTCACCGTTACGGACGAATTGAAAAAAGAAGGTATTGCCCGCGAATTGGTCAACCGGATTCAGAACATACGCAAATCCAACGGTTACGAAATTGTGGACAAGATTCATGTTGTCATTCAACGGAATGAGCATGTCAATGAAGCGGTGGAAGAATTTAACGATTACATCGCAAACCAAGTGCTAGCCGACCGGGTTTCGTTGGACAACCTGACCCAAGGGATTGAACTGGATCTGGATGATTTCAAATTGTTGGTGAAAGTGGAGAAAGTTATCCAAGTTTAGCACCGGCTTGCTCCGGTCACACTTATTCTGCCAAACAGCTGACACTGAATCCATTGGTTCTGAAGGCGCTGGACATGGACGCATCAAGCCTGCCGAGGGTCAATTCCAAACTACTATCATTAATCACCGTACTACTCCAATAGTTGGCGTAGTTGCCCATTTGGCGCATACCACCAGTGTCGTAGCTCCGTCGGCCGGCACACGTCTTTGGGCACATTTTACAGTCCCACTATGGTAACTATTTTTCCGTCCACCGTTTCTTTCCTCATATACAGTTTATCGTCCAACTTCACTGTTGCACGTCGGTCGAAGATAGCAAGCCATCCTTCGTTGCATCCAAGCGTATCCATGTATTGAGCGGTTTGTTCGAGACCATTTTCTACGTATTTGTTCCCGTAACGTATTTTGAGTTCTATGGGGTATTTACGTCCTTCGTAAATCAGGCAGAGGTCGAGACGACCCGTACCTGCCGCCATTTCGCGAATAATCTGTCCTCCGCCGTTGACGACTCGTTGCAGAAACGCCATCAGTATCAGATGAGGCGCCGCTTCCTTATACAAAAAGCGTTCTTTCCATATCTTGCTATTGCTTTGCCAGAACTGTTGAAAGTCTCGCATCAGAAAATCCATGTCTATCCGTCCGTTTTTGAGGTAGCGAGGTATTTGGTA
>JAISRS010000001.1 GCA_031273485.1 Prevotellaceae bacterium | reverse complement strand
TTGGTTTTGTCTTAACCAATCGCAGGGAGCGCCTCCCTGCGATTGGTTTTGTCTTAACCAATCGTAGGGAGCACCTCCCTCCGATTAGTTATGTCTTAACCAATCGCAGGGAGCGCCTCCCTACGATTAGTTACGACGTAACTAATGGGTGTACGACAAAAATCCCTCGTTACCCCGCACTGCGCTTTTCGCTTGTGCGGGGTAACGACGATGGGATTTTTGTCGTACACCCATTTGAGTTATAAAAAAAATATATTTTATTGATTTGTTTTTAAACAACGAAAGCACATTCAATAAACGGAAAACGGAAAATATATTCGAGAATACAATTTATCAAAAAGGTACGGTACTGTATGAATCTTAACGATGTTAAAGAAAAGACAAAAATTGCTCCGCGCATATCTAAAAAAGATTGTACCTTTGCGGCAATAAATCTTATAAAAGTAACAGGATGATTAATTATAAAGATATTATCAGATGTAATCCCGACAAACGTTTCGGGAAACCGTGTATTCGGGAAACCCGTATTACGGTATATGACGTGTTGGGATGGCTGGCTTCGGGCATGTCGATTAGCGAAATTATCGGTGATTTTCCCGAACTGACGGAAACGGATATTCTGGCTTGTCTGGCTTATGCCGCCGAAAGAGAACGCAAATTGCAGTATGCCTGACGAACATGAAATTGCTTTTCGACCGGAATATTTCGTATCGCATACTCGACTGCCTGCCGGAAACGTTTTCGGACAGCAGGCAGATACGAAGCGTCGGACTGGAAAATCAGACCGACCGCATCATTTGGCAATATGCACGGGACAACAACTTTGTGCTTGTAACCTTTGATGCCGACTTCTATGACATCAGTCTTATCTACGGTTTTCCGCCAAAAATCATTTGGCTGCGCACCGGAAACCTCACAACAGCGAAAATAGCCGAACTTCTCATCGTCCATTGTCAGGACATCAGTACATTTATGGATAATACGGAGCTAAGTTGTATGGAAATCCATTGACGCTCCGCGTATCACAAAAAAACATTACCTTCGTCGCCGATAAATTAAAGGGAACCTCTAAAAAGAAACGATTATGTCTTGTCCTGTTAAAGAAACACCGGTATTGACCGGAAAAGAGGCAAAACAGTTTACGCAAGAAATGGATAAACCCAAAAGCTACTCCACCGAAGAAAAAGCGCAGATGAAAAAAGCGCGGAAAATCTTTCAACAAAATGGTGTTTTCCTCTGATGACAAGGTGACAATGGATTTGAAACAGTTGAAAATTGCGGCTAATTCTTTTTTTGAGATGCTATTGCAGGTTGACAATGACGGTCAGATTAAGCCGACGGGTGAATAGAACCAAAATTTTATATACTTTTGCAGTTCGGAAAATCGACGGGAGCATAAAATAAAAGACAGCAGATATGAAATATACCCGGAAATTATCCGAAGATGTTATACAAAATTTAAAGATATTGATATGGAAAATTTTCGTTTTAAGGCATTAGTAGAACTGAACAATCGTCAGCCGGTGCAGTTTGAAGGAACGGATAAGGCGGTTTCGTCCTATTTTGCCGAAAATGTATTCGACAGAGACAAGATGCGTAAATATCTCACTCCTGAAGCCTTTGAAGCAGTGGTTGAAGCAATAGACGAAGGCACAAAAATCAACAGAAAGTTTGCCGACCAAATTGCGTCGGGAATGAAATCCTGGGCGATGGAACGCGGCGTGACGCATTATACTCACTGGTTTCATCCCCTAAACGAATCGACAGCCGAAAAACATGATTCCTTTTTTGAACTCACAAAATCCGGAGGCTGCATCGAAAAATTCAGAGGAGAATTATTGATTCAGCAGGAACCCGACGCTTCGAGTTTTCCAAGCGGAGGGCTGCGCAACACCTTCGAAGCACGGGGATACACAGCCTGGGATCCGTCGTCGCCGGCATTTATTCACGACAAAACCCTGTGCATCCCAACGGTATTTGTTTCATTCACCGGAGATGCCCTCGATTTCAAGGCTCCGCTTTTGAAATCGCTGGCGGCGCTGGACAAAGCGGCGACTTGCGTCGCGCAGTATTTCGACAGGGATGTGAGGCACGTTTTATCAACGGTGGGACTTGAACAGGAATATTTCGTTGTGGACGAAGCCCTGTATCATGTCCGTCCGGATTTGATGATGACGGGACGAACCCTCATGGGACACGAAGCGGCACGAAATCAACAACTGGAAGACCACTATTTCGGAACAATCCCCTCCAGGGTTGCCGCCTTTATGAGAGAGTTCGAGGAAGAAGCCTACCGGCTTGGGATTCCGCTAAAAACACGTCACAACGAAGTCGCACCCAATCAATACGAATGTGCGCCGAATTTCGAGGAAGGCAATTTGGCTGTGGATCACAATCTGCTGCTTATGTCGGTAATGAAAAACGTTGCAATTAAACACAAACTGCGCATACTTTTTCACGAAAAACCCTACATGAACGTCAACGGTTCGGGCAAACACTGCAATTGGTCGATGATGTCGGACAAAGGCGTAAATTTGCTCTCTCCGGGGAAAACGCCAAGAAACAATCTCCAGTTCCTCACCTTCTTCATCTGCACCATAAGGGCGGTTTACGAATATGGAGGATTACTGATGGCAAGTATCACCAATCTCAGTAATTATCAGCGTTTGGGAGGCTCCGAAGCTCCGCCTTCGATAATGTCGGTATTCATTGGCGAAACTCTCCAAAAAGCGCTTAATTCGTTGGAAGAAAAAATCCCCAATAAAAAAATGACTCCCGACGAAAAAACCGAACTCAAACTGGATATAGTCGGCAAAATACCCGAAATTATGCCCGATACAACCGACCGTAACAGAACCTCGCCTTTTGCTTTTTCGGGCAACCGGTTCGAATTTCGCGCCGTAGGTTCAGGCAGCAACTGTTCGGCGCCATTGCTGATACTCAACACCGCCGTTGCACAACAGTTAACCCTTTTTAAAACCGAAACGGATAAACTGATCGACAAAAATGTAAAAAAAGATGAAGCGATACTTCAGGTTTTACGCTCTTTTATTGTGAAATCGAAAGATATTCTGTTCGACGGCAACAGTTACGCCGAAGAATGGAGAAAAGAAGCCGCCCGCCGGGGATTAAGTGTAATCGACAGCATAACAAGCGCATTTAAAACATATCTCGAACCAAAATCAATCGCCCTGCTTTCGGAATCGGGAGTGCTGTCGAAAAAAGAATTGGAATCACGATATGAAATCAAAAATGAAACGTTTCTAAAAAAGTTACAGATAGAATCCAGAGTGTTGGGCGATTTGGCAATTAATCACATAATTCCCACTGCAATTCAATATCAAAATGTGCTTATCGCTAATGTTCGGGGATTGAAAGAATTATTCGGAGATAAGGCAGGCGATATGATTGTGCCTCAAATGCTGGCGTTAGAAAAAATGTCCCGCCACATTAAGGACATCAACATCAAAGTATATCAAATGATTGATGAACGAAAAAAAGCCAACGCCACCGAAAATATAATAGAACGGGCGGAAGAATATTTCAAAAACGTACTCCCATATTTAGATGACATCAGGTATCATATCGACAAATTGGAAATGATCGTGGACGACGAATTTTGGCCCATGCCCAAATACAGAGAACTCTTGTTTTCACATTAATCCACGAATTTTTTAATCCACGAGTTTCTGCGAATTTTTTAATCCGCGAATTTCTGCGAATTTTTTAATCCACGAATTACACGAATTACACGAATTTTTTAATCTCAGAGTTCCTGACCTAAAGGAAATAAGATTGACACACTTTTTGACAGTTTTGCAAAAATTTGGCGTCTTTATCAATTAGTTATAAAAAATATTTATCAAAAATGGTGTCACCGCTA
>JAISRS010000475.1 GCA_031273485.1 Prevotellaceae bacterium | reverse complement strand
ACAAAAGAAGACATTGTTAATAATTGGTTACCAAGATACACAGGTTGTAAACTTGAGGATTTCGGAGAATATATTTTACTGTCCAATTTCAAAAGATATTTGACATTGTTTACCGAATGGAACAATGTTTCGATTTTTGACGAAGACGTAAATATGCCATGCGCCACAGCCGATGGCATCACAATGATAAATTTCGGCATGGGCAGTCCCAATGCGGCGATTATTATGGATCTTTTATCGGCAATATCGCCGAAAGCCGTTCTTTTTCTCGGTAAATGCGGGACATTGAAAGACAAAAACAGTCTGGGCGATTTGATATTGCCCATAGCCGCAATAAGAGGCGACGGAACTTCGAGCGATTATTTCCCGCCCGAAGTCCCTGCGTTACCGGCATTCAGTCTGCAACGCGCCGTTTCGTCCACTATTCGGGACATGGGTCTGGATTACTGGACAGGAACCGTATATACCACCAACAGAAGAGTGTGGGAACATGACGAGGAATTTAAAAAATACCTGAAAGAAATACGCTGTCTGGCTATCGACATGGAAACAGCTACTATTTTCACAGTTGGATTCGCAAATAATATCAGCACGGGAGCCTTACTGCTTACTTCCGATATGCCGATGGTTTACACGGGAATAAAAACCGCCGAAAGCGACAGAAAGGTGACGGAAAATTTTGTTTCCACTCATGTCAAAATCGGCGTCGAAGCGCTTAAACTTATAAAACACGATGGTCGGTCGATTAAACATTTAAAATTTTAATTAATTATGCATATAGCTATTGCAGGAAATATAGGCAGCGGAAAAACTACTCTGGCAACTTTGCTGTCGCATCATTATGGGTGGGAAGTTCGGTACGACGAACTCGAAGATAATCCCTATCTGGTGGATTTTTATGAAGATATGAGAGAATGGTCTTTTAATTTGCAGATATTTTTACTGCAAAAAAGATATAAAAGTATTTTAGAGATTCAAAACAAACAACATTCGGTAATTCAGGACAGAACCATATATGAGGACGCCTGTATCTTCGCCCCGAATCTGCTCGATATGGGACTGATGTCGGTAAGAGATTTTGACACCTATAAATCCTTGTATAATCTTATGATGACCCTGCTGCCTCCTCCCGATTTGTTGATTTACCTGAAAACCTCCGTACCGACTTTAGTAAGGCAAATCCAAAAAAGAGGACGCAACTACGAAAACAGTATCCGCTTAGATTATCTCCAAAGTCTGAATAACAGGTACGATAAATGGATAGAAGAATATAAAGAAGGTAAATTTTTAATCATAAATGTAGATGACTTCAACTTTTCGGAAAAAACAGAGGATCTAAGAACCGTGATAGACAGAATAGATGCACAAATCAACGGACTGTTCAATATTCGCTGATCTCCACGAATTTTTTAATCCACGAATTACACGGATTGCACGAATTTAAAATCCTGCGGATTTTTACGAATTTCGGCTAAATCTTATTTTGAGGTGCTATGGATGGAGTTCCCTTCGTTCGGCGTAGCGATAGCCCTTCGGGCTGCTTAGCGACCTTTTCGTTCGGCGTAGTTGTCTTTGCTACGGTGCAACCAGAAATAATAGCACCTCAAAATAAGATTTAGCCAATTTGCAATTGATTTTGGCGGTTACGAAATAATAACTACTTTTGTGCGTCCTTTTGGATAAGATATATGGGTGATATTAGAAAAAATAAAAGGCACATAGTTGCAGCGTTTTTGATGATGCTTTTCGTGAGTTATCTGGCGAGCATCACCATGTTTGTACACACTCATATTGTGGACGGACAAATAATTACACACTCGCACCCGTACTGCGGAACGCCCGACAACCCCGGACACAGCCATACCGCCGCACAGTTTCTGACAATAGCGCATCTCTCCAATTTGCTGATGACGGGCGCGTCGATATTTGTCTTCGCCTGTTTTCTTGCTAAAAAGACCATTGTACGGAATTTCCTGTCCCGCTACCGGTTCGAGCGCAGCTGTTCGGCGCCGTGCAGTCTTCGCGCCCCTCCCGTCTGTTAAACAACACAATCGCATTTACATTTCATATCAGGTTTATGCAACCGACCTTCACGGAAAGTCGGATTATCTTTATTTTGTTTAACAATGCGACAATCGGTTGATTGCCGCCAAAAATATTTTATTAATGAAATCAATATTATACACGGGAGTACTGTTAATCATCCTGTTTCCAAACATACTGTTCGCGGTCGATACCGACCCCGAAAACCACGACGCCAATATCAACGGGCATGTAGTTGATGCAACAACCAAAGAACATATATCTTACGCGACCGTCGCGCTGAAAGGAACCACACTAGGCATCATGACGGACAAAACAGGGCATTATTTCCTGAAAGACCTGCCTGTGGGCGAATTTACCGTTACCGCCTCCTTCGTGGGGTACAGGACGGAAGAGAAAACGATAACGATAGAAGCCAACAAAACGCTCGAAATCAACTTTGAACTGGAGGAAGAAACCACATCCCTGAGCGAAGTGGTTGTTTCGGCAACACGCAACGAAACGAAAAAACGGGAAGCCGGAGTCATTGTCAACGTCATTCCCGCCAAACTCTTTGAACTCACTTCGGGGACGAATCTTGCCGAAACAATGTGTTTTCAACCCGGACTGCGGATCGAAAACAACTGCGGCAACTGCGGTACCACACAGTTGCGCATCAACGGACTCGAAGGACAGTATTCACAGATTCTGCTCGATAACCGTCCCGTTTTCAGTTCGCTGGCTGCCGTTTACGGACTTGAACAGCTGCCGGCAGCCATGATCGAACGGGTTGAGGTAATCCGCGGGGGAGGTTCCGCTCTGTTCGGCGCAAGCGCCATCGGCGGCGTTGTAAATATCATCACCAAAGAGCCTTTGCGAAATTCGATGACGCTCTCCGGCTCGGTCAATGTTTTCGGCGACGGGACGCCGGACGTGAACACTGCCGTCAACGCCTCCTTCGTTTCCGACGACCACAAAGCCGGAGTTTATGTCTTCGGAATGATTAAAAACCGCGATTTCTACGACCATAACGGCGACGGATTTTCTGATATTCCCCGAATCAAGTCCGAAACTCTCGGTTTCAAAGGATTTTATCGCACGGGAGTGTATTCAAAACTGACCGCCGAATATCACCATATCCACGAAATGCGGCGTGGCGGCAACAGTTTCGACAATCCGCCCCATCAGGCAGACATCGCCGAATATCTGAATCACGGAATCGACGGCGGCGGGCTGAAATTCGACGTCTTCTCGCAGGACAACGGACATCGCCTGTCGTTCTACGTTTCGGCGCAGAACATCGGGCGGGACAGTTATTTTGCCGCGGAAAGGAATACCGACAATTACGGAAATACCGGCGACCGGATTTTTGTCGGCGGAACGCAATATACCCGCCGGTTCGACCGGCTGTGGTTCATGCCTGCCGAACTGACCGGCGGCGTCGAATACGCTTTCAATGACATGAGCGACAAATATGCAAGTCTGAATCGAGATATGAGGCAGATAACTTCGGTTGTCGGCGGGTTTCTGCAAAACGAATGGAAAACCGGACGGTTCGGGATACTTGTCGGAGCGCGGCTCGACAAACATTCGCTGATGCGCCGTCCCGTATTCAGTCCGAGAGGAACTTTCCGCTACAATATGACCGACATGGTGAATTTCCGGGCAAGCTATTCGAGCGGTTATCGCGCCCCGCAGGCTTACAACGAGGATTTGCATATCGAAGCCGTCGGCGGAACGCTGGGGCTGATTGTGCTTGACCCCGCACTGAAACCGGAATATTCGCACAGCGTCAGCGCTTCGGTCGATTTGTACCACAATTTCGGCAACCTGCACGGCAATCTGCTGATCGAAGGTTTTCATACGGTTTTGAACGACGTGTTTATGCTGGAAAAGACCGGCGAAGACGACCGCGGCAATTACGTTTACACCCGTCGAAATGCTTCGGGAGCAAGGGTCGCGGGCGTCAATCTGGAGGCAAAAACGGGTATCCCGAATGTTTTCGATTTGCAGATGGGTTATACTCTTCAGCAAAGTCGCTACAAAAAGCCGGAACAGTGGTCGGAAATGCTGCGTCCGCAACAAAAAATATTCCGCGCGCCCGACAGTTACGGGTATTTCGTAGCCGATTTCACCGTTTCGCATCACTGGAAAGCGTCTCTCTTCGGCAATTACACAGGTTCCATGCTTGTTAAGCATACGCTCGACAACACGGACATGGAGAAAAATACGCCGGACTTCTTCGACCTCGGCACAAAACTCTCCTACCATTTCCATTTAAGCGCTTCGGTTGAACTGGAAATTAACGGCGGAGCAAAAAATATCTTCAACAGCTTCCAGAAAGACCTTGATTACGGACAAAACAAGGACGCCGCATATACTTACGGACCTGCCTCGCCAAGACTGTTTTTTGTGGGAGCGAAGTTTTCGATGTAAAGAAGGATGATGATGTGAATTACAAATTACAAATTACGAAGGATGAGTTGCGTGGAAGGCTCCCCCTAACAGGGTTTAAAATCCCTGTTAGGGGTGTCTTCGTTCGGCGTATCGTCCCGCTACGCCGGAGCTAAAAGCAGGCTTCCGGCTTGCAAACCCGCTTGTAACAAGGCGGGTCTGCACTGTTAGCGGGAACTAAGGACTTTAAAGCCCTTATAGTCCTTATATCCTTAGTACCCGCTAACAATGGGAGCGCTCCCGTTTTTTTTCTCCGAAGCCGTTTTCACGGGCTGTGAAACCCGTTTTTTTCGGCTAAATCTTATTTTGAGGTGCTATAGCTTCCGGCTGCGCCGTAGCAATGACGCTACGTAGAACGGTAGTCTGCTTAGCTTAGGCGTAGCGATAGCCCGAAGGGAACTCCATTCATAGCACCTCAAAATAAGATTTAGCCTCCTCAATTTTAGCCCTCAAAAAAAATAATTTCAAAAATATTTTTTTTTTGATTAAAAAAAATGTATTAATTTCGCCCCGAAAAATTTGTAAGATTTTTAAGAAAATAATATATGACGCCAAAGTCTGACATTTTTATGGAATATACTCCGAAATATCAAGAAATCGCTGCATGGAATGCAGGCGTTGCGGCATTTATTTTCTATTTTGTCGGATGGATTTTGCATAAAATTTCTCATACTTCCGATTCCGTTTGCAGGAGCGCCTGCAAAATTTACAGGAAAATAAACAAGGTTTGCAGAAGGACATGTGAAATTTGCGGAAGGACATTCAAGGTTTGCAGAAGGACATTCAAAGTTCGCAGTAAGACATTCAAAGTTTGCAGTAAGACGTTCAAAGTTCGCAGTAAGACGTTCAAAGTTCGCAGTAAGACGTTCAAAGTTCGCAGTAGGACATTCAAAGTTTGCAGTAAGACGTTCAAAGTTTGCAGTAAGACGTTCAAAGTTTGCAGTAAGACGTTCAAAGTTTGCAGTAAGACGTTCAAAGTTTGCAGTAAGACATTCAAAGTTTGCATATTGAGTAAATACGGAACCAAGAGATATGACAAAGTCAATCAGCGCACAGGACGTCTGAAACAAAAATATCCGTCGGTTCAGAGAATACAATATCGAATTGGCAAAGAACACAAAAGATATATGTACCTCCATGAAATGGGAAATCATCCCTGAGGCGGAAACAAGCAAAACAGACGGCTATGGAGTATATTTTCTAAAAACCACAATAATACCGAAAGAAACAAAAGAGGCAGAAACAAAAGAAACAAAATATGACGAATCAGATATTTGGACAATATATAATTGTATTAGAGAGATAGAGAGTGGATTCCGCTGTATGAAGAGTGATTTGGATCTTCGTCCGATATTTCACAAACGGGATGAATCTTCCATGGCACACCTTCATTTAGGGATGTTGGTATACTGGTTAGTGAATCAGTCCGTTTTCAATTGAAGTCAAAAGGGATAACTTCAGACTGGCGCGAACCGGTACGAATAATGAAAACACAGCATTGTGTCACAACCACTGTGGTAAACGACAAAAATGAACACATCTCCGTCAGATGTTGCTCTAAACCTTCGCAAAAGGTCAGCCTGATATACTCTGCTCTGAATCTGAAAGAGGCGCCTTTTGTCCGTAAAAAATCTGTAGTGTTCAAAATCGACCCTGTCAACCACTCTCCCAATATCCCTCAACAAAATACAAGTTGAAACTTGCAACTTGGGTTAAAGTCGAGCAGGTTCCACATTGAAGACACGCATTTAACGGATTTGGAGCGCATTGAAAAACTGTTTTCGATTGTTATGGTGGCGTCTGCATGGGCGTATGCAGTTGGGGTTTACATCAACGACCACATCAAGCCAATCACCATCAAAACGCTCGGCAGACGGGCGAAAAGTTTTTTCAAATATGGACTGGAATGTATTGCAAATATTCTGTTAAATATCTGTAACTCAAAAAATTTAAATGTATTTAAATTTTTGTCATGTACTTAGTAACTTAGGATAGAGCTTCAGCACTATCTATCTATGTGGAATATTATCGAATAATATTGCATATCATTGAATTATTTGTTATTTGTTTTTATTTTAATCCGGTTTAATCAAATATTAGCTATATTTGCATTGTAATTTGCTTTTAATAATGATTTAAAATTGAAATAATTATGGGACAATCGCTTGTTCAAATTTATCTGCACATCGTCTTCAGCACGAAGAACCGCTATCCGTTTATTGACGGGGAAGTTGAAAAAGAATTATTCGCATACATCGGAGGAATAATAAAAAATCACAAGGGCATTCCCTTTCTCATAAATGGAATGCCTGATCATATTCATATTCTCTGTTCCTTTCCACGTTCAATTTGCCTATCCGATTTCCTGAAATTCATAAAGGGAAACAGCAGTTTCTGGATAAAAAGTAAAGGAAGCCAATATCAAAATTTTGACTGGCAGGACGGATATGCTGCATTTTCCGTTAGTTCATCAAGGAAACCGAACGTTGAGAACTATATTCGGAATCAGAAAAAGCACCATAAAGCAATCGGTTTTCAGGAAGAACTGTTGAAATTTTTGAAAGAATATAATATCGAATACGACGAACGATATTTGTGGAAATAAATTTGTTGGGATAAATTTTGATTGATGTTTGATTGATATTGCTAAGTACATGACAAAAATTTAAATACATTTAAATTATTTGAGTTACAGATATTTAACAGGATATTTGCAATACATTCCAGTCCATATTTGAAAAAACTTTTCGCCCGTCTGCCGAGCG
>JAISRS010000473.1 GCA_031273485.1 Prevotellaceae bacterium | reverse complement strand
ATCTGAGCGAACTGATGGATGCAGGCGTCAAAATATATCTTTATACCAAAGGATTCAATCACTCCAAATATATCACCGCCGACGGACATTTGTCGGCAGTGGGTTCGGCAAATATAGATATGAGAAGCTTTGAACATAATTTTGAAGTAATATCAATTATATACGACGAAAATGTTACCAGACAATTGGAAAAATCCTTCCAAATGGATATCCAAAATAATAGCAAACAGGTTAATCCCGAAAAATGGGAAAACAGACCCGGATATAAAACCACTATCGAAGGTCTTGCCAGACTGCTCACTCCTTTGCTGTAATTCGAATCACGAATTTTCTTTTTCTCCACGGATTTTTTTACGGGTTACACAAATTTCGGCTAAATCTTATTTTGAGGCGCTATTGCTTCCGGCTGCACCGTAGCAATGACGCTACGTAGAACGGTAGTCTGCTTAGCTTAGGTGTAACGACAGCCCGAAGGGCTTGATTTTCATAACCGCAGGTCATCGACCTGCGGAAACGCCCTCTCACACTACTGCCTGAAAGGCCGTACAAATTATTATTATTTCAATTTACGTGTCAGTCATGCCTTTGACTATGTCAGTCCTGCCTTTCAGGCAGTTGTTGGATAGGTTACTTCCGCAGGTCGATGACCTGCGGTTATGAAAATTAAGCCCTTCGGGCTATCGCTATACCGAACGAAAAGAACTCAATCTATAGCACCTCAAAATAAGATTTAGCCTCACTTTTGCGCCTATTGAAAAATTTTTATAGCCTGATTACATGTGATATATAAATTAATTGAAATTAAATTTGTAAATTACTGAAATTAAATACTACATTTGCGAAAAAAATGTTGACTTTTTTCCAAGTAATTGAGTATGACAAAAAAATTATTGAAAACGATTTTAGAGCATATTTTTATTCAAATAATTTTTGTGTTTGGTTATACTCAAATAAAAAGATAGATAGAATATTATAATATAAAAACCCCATATATATGAAAACATTAAAAAAAATTTGTTTTAGTCTGTTAATAATCGGCATTTTGACAGGATGTTCCGATTCGCGTAAAGCGTATGATATTGATTTGGTACAGGAATTAAGCGCTGTAACATTAAAGGCAAGCGACATGCTTACCAATATGCAGTATATTCCGCTGGAAACTACCGATACTGCCCTGATTTCTTACGTCAAGGAGGTGATATCAACGAAGGATTATTTCCTTGTCAGGGATGAACACCTGTATATGTTCGACAAACAGGGAAAATTTCTGCATAAAATATCCAACAAGGGACAAGGCCCGGGCGAATATAACCAATTAGTTGATTGCGACGTGGACGATAAGTATATCTACCTGTTTGATAATATGCGTTCACAAATACTTGTATATAGTTTTGATAATAAATATCTGAAATCAATCAAGGCGCCTCGAGGCGCAACCTATACCCTGAAATCGCCTGCCGGATTTATATGCTATAAAGACCCTCTAATCAGGGGAGAATACGGAAAACCTGTCGCCGAATTGATTCTTTTGGACGAAACGGGAGAGCAACAGAAGGTATTGCACTACCGCACGGTGAATATGAAATCGTTCTCTCCATTTATTCATGAGCCTAAATTCAAAGTATATGGAGACAAAATTTACTATTATCCTCCTCTTCAGGATACAATATTTTCCATTGACGAAAACGGGGTAATACCGGAGTTCATAATCAACAGAGGGCAATATGCGGTAAATCCCGAAGACGTCGATGATTTAGCAAAATATAGAGATGCTCTTGCCAATGGAGTAGTCATTTACGATTTTGCCATCCACAACAACCGGCTGTTTCTGTATTACGGAAACAAAAAGAAGCCGTTTATGGTTATGTACGATCTGTCCACCAAAGAATTGAAGCAGGTAGATAAATTTGAGAATGACCTTGACGATATTGGTTTTTCACTTGGGTATCTTGCAGAGATTAAAGATAACAGAATAATTAATCCCATTTCCACAGTATATTTCTTTGATAAAGAAGAAAACAAGAACAAAATTCCCAAATCAATAAAAAATCTGCAAGAAGATGATAATCCGATATTAAGAATCTTGGATTTAAAATAAGGTCTAAATGTCTTTGACGCTTTGAATTGTTTGGCTAAGATGCAAATTGTAAATGATATATGAGCAGTTGCGATAATTTTTATTATTATGAAACATCTGATATATATATTTATTGTTTTTACTGTTGCCTTTTCGTGTAAACATACTGTTGCTGATACTGAAAAGGATATTGATGTTGCGGCATGTTTTGGAAATGACAGAAAGATGGACATTTCCGAAATTTCTTCACAGATTAATTATATCCAACTTGAAACTTCGGAGGAATCTTTGACAGGTGAGATAAGACAAATCAAAATAAAAAACGGGAACATTTTTATTTTGGATAATACGCCGAATATTCTTATGTATGATATGTCAGGAAAATTTATTCGAAAAATAGGCAGAAGAGGACAGGGTCCGGGCGAGTATATCACCATATTGGACTTTCTTGTATCCGATTCAGCCATATATACAATGGATCGAATGCAATTGAAAATCATTAAATATGATTTAAACGGTAGAGTTCTTCTTGAAAAGAGGATGATGTCGCATCCTGATAAATTTGCGGTTTTAAATGATTCCTTAATAGCAGCTCAATATAATTATCCCGAATTTGTACGCAATAATGACTGTCGAATATCCATATACACAGGGGATTTAAATAAAATTACGGATTTTCTGGTATCCGAATATAAGATAGATCAATCTCAAGTTGGCAGTATAGCGACACATACGCGCTCGTTTTTTCAAAATGTAAACGATACTCTCACATTTTGGGAATGTCGAAATGATGTTATTTACAAAATCGTTAATGAAAAAACAATTATTGAAAAATACCGTTTGAAATATGAGAACAAATTACTTCCGCAGGATGGATATACAAATCGAATAAGCGGTAAAAATGAAATATCCAAAGTAATGGAAAGTACAGATTATTTATTCCTTACCGGTAGCTATAACGATAAATTCGGACATGTTGTATATCTGAAAAATGAAAAGACAGGATTTAATATTGGCAACAGTTTTGCAAATGTAAAAGGTCCCGCCGTGTTTGGCGTAGATAATTTAACGGAAGATAATAAGTTACTCACAGTATTTTATGCATATAACTTTAAAAAACATATAGAAAAAAATAAAATTCCTATAGAGCAAATAGATGAAAATTTGCAGAAAATACTGATAACTTGTGATTTTGATGATAATCCATGTGTTATGATAACAACTTTAAAATAAGTATGAAAATGAAAAAAGCATACTTATCGGTTGGCAAAAGTCATTAGGGAACTCCTAAAAATTGCTTTTTCGGCGTTCAATGTCAATTTTATTAATTTTTAAATCCTCATTTACAATTGTTAAACTGCGGTTTAAAATCTTGTCTGCCTTGAAAAATCAAGTTTTTAGAAGTTCCCATAAATAATATCTAATCAAACGTAATGCAACATTTTTTACCGTTTTATCGTCTTAGCAGTAGCTATATTTTTAAGTGTAAATATTTAGCGAAACAAATGGAAGTTAAAAATATAAACAAATGACAACCGGAAAAATTTGGATAAAAAATTTATTTATAATTTGCTCTGTACTAAGTTTAAATCTGTTTTCGTGTACTCTTGAGGAGTCTAATGATTACAATGAAGCTTTTGGAGTTGTGGAACAGTTCCGCAACGGCGACCTTTATATAAGAGATGACGCCGGAGAAACTCTAATTTCAACTCAACCAATATCTTCAATCACCACAAAAGACAGCAGAGTTTGGGTGTCTTATACAATTGAAAATATGAATAAAACCAACGATACGTTGAAAATATTACCATACCGCGTAACTAATATTCTGTCTGTTCCTCTGCAAGATGCGTCGAATATTAATGAAGACGGAATTGATATCTGGTCGGCATGGATTGCTCAAAACTTTTTAACGTTCGATTTCAGAATCAGAGCAAAAAATCAGGATGAAATTAAAAACCATGAATACGCCTTGGTTCTGCAACCTTCAAACACCGAAAGCGATACTATTTTCCTCAATTTTAGACACGACGCAAAAGGCGATACCAAAGGTGTATTGTGCAGAACCGCTATTGCCGTAAAATTAAACGAATTAACAGTTAAACGCCAATTTAAAATCGTTGCAATAACCTACAAAGACCTTAACGGATTTGAACAGACTATATACAGAACGTATGAGGATGTTAAAAAATTTTAATTACTCCAATAAAATATTCCTCAAAAAAGACGTTTCCCTGTTATATTGTCGTTAAGTCCGTTGTAAACTGTCATTGTGTTGGACAAAATGCCGATTGTGCGCAAGTAAAAACCGTTGGGTAGCGCAACTGTCGCAATATTTTCCAAGATAGCCTTTAGTCTCGGTTATATGCGTTCTGTCAGCTGTCACGTTGGTTTGATTTATTTTGCAACCATTAGGCAAACTTCGGCAAAACTTCGGCGAATCTATTCTTTCAATCCAATATGTATAATGATGACATGATAAATAATGTACGTAAACCAGCACGAAAGCAGAACGATTGAGCTGGTGTCAGTCGGTGTCAAAAGTCGTGCCTGCCAAAAGTCAAAACCGTATATCTCAAGTTGATCGGTTCAGCAGTTATTAATTCCTCGTCAAAGTCGTTTAAAATCTACGGTTTTAATTTTTGTTATAATTCGTTGACCGTTTCTTGCCAGCAGATCTACTACGGGTTTCAGAACCAGACCTTCGGCATCATAATTTTTATTTTCGGCAATGGTGGACTTAAATCCCTGTTTCACAAAATTTACGGCTTCTTCCAAAGAGCCGTAGCCGATCACGGGTACAATAGGGATATTCAGCGATTGCGCTAAATCCTCGCAATCCTGTCGTTTCAGCCACCAGTGTCCGATTTTGATGTCAAAAAGTATAAATCCCACTTCTTTACTCATGTAATTCCCTCCTTTTTGAATTTTACATCCGTAACCTTCGCCATATAAAGTGATTTCAGCGTTATCTTCCTGCGGTTTAAATACTGATTTCATTAAGTCGGGAGTAAAAACGGTTTGCAGTTTTTGCAGCAGATGAGTCGGAATATCGGCATTATCCGTTCTGCCGCCGAAAGTTAATACCTCATTATGCCAATTAATGCGGATATTTGTCCCGTCGATTTTCTCCGTCCATTCCCAGCGATTATCTTTAAGATATTCAAATTCGGGCTGCGACCATTCCCCGACAAGCAAAGCTTTGGACTTATTTTCCATATCCCTTTTATAGATTGTATTGATTTTTTGATATGCATCCATAATTTTATTTATTTTTTAAATGATTAATCTAAGTGCGATAATCGTACAAGCAATTACCCTGTGTATCAATTCTGTTCCGTTACAATTTTAGGGTCTAACACCTTTTTAAGGCAATCGAACGTTTCGTCTATAGTTCCCATGTTATCAACGGGGATATGTTTGTTTTGCCGCTTGTAGTAATCGGCAACGGGCGATGTTTGTTCGTTATACACTTTAATACGGTTTTTGATTATCCCTGTGTCCAAATCATCAGTTCTACCCGACGTTTCGCCTCTTGTTAAGATTCGCTTAATGAGTTCCTGTTCTTCAACTTCGAGAGTAATCATCAGCGAGATGTTCATAGATTCTTTTTCCAGCATTGCATCTAAGGACTTTGCCTGCGCGATTGTTCGCGGAAAACCGTCGAAAATGAACCCTGCCGCATTTTTGTTATTATTCACATTTTCACGTATGAGTTCTATAACGATTTCATCGGAAACCAATTCGCCTTTGTCTATTAAATCTTTAACAGTCAATCCGAGAGGCGAGCCTTTTTTCATTTCTGCGCGCAGCATATCGCCTGTCGAAAGGTGAACCAGATTATAGTTTTCCACTAATTTTACAGCCTGTGTGCCTTTACCTGCACCCGGAGGACCAAATAACACAATATTTAACATGATTTTATCTATTTTTTGATTTTGTATATTTCCTGATAATTCCTACCCAACTCATTATAATCCAATCCATAACCTACAATAAAATTATCGGGTATATGTATTCCCGCATAATCTATTTTGATGTTTTTGTTATAAACATCCGGTTTAAACAGCATTGTGGCTATTTTCAACTGTTTAAGATTGTATTTTGATAATGAATCAACGAGATATTCCAAGGTTGTTCCGCTATCAATCACATCTTCCAGCAGGATTACCGTTTTGCCGGTTACGTCCTGATTTAATCCTATCAGTTCTTTCACTGTTCCTGCCGAAGACACTCCATTGTAGGAACTTAGCTTCACAAAACTGAGGCGGCATTTGAAATCTATATATTTCATCAAATCCGCCGTGAACATAAAAGCGCCGTTCAAAACACTCAAAAATACAGGGATATCCTCATCTTTCATGTCCCTGTTAATTTGCTGCGCCATATTTTTCACCGCAACCGATATTTCGGCGCCGGAAATGTACTGTTCAAAGACTTTATCGTATAAAATTATTTGTGTCGGGTTCATAATCTTTCCTCAAATTATGTGAATTTAAATCGATTATATCAATTCTGCGATTTGTTTCTAAAAAAAAACCGCAAAGATTGCAAGTTTTCGCTAAATAATTCAAGAGTAAAATTAGCGACTGTAATAGAGAGAGAGTCATGCATATCTTTGCGGCGAGGTCTTTATTTTTTTTAACTGACTGTTTATTTTTTTAACTGTATAAATTTTTTAAATCAACAAATATTTTTCTTACTAATTCAATTTGAATATATATGTAATTGTACCTAATTGTGAAATAGGCGCATCTTTTTTCACATTGAATTTCGCTTTTTTTGCAGCTTCTTCAGCCGCTCTCCAAAGCTTGGTATCCTGCACCGTTGAACCTTTGCCTGTTGCAATTGCTTTGGTCACATTTCCGTTTTGGTCAACTGTGATTTCGACCACAACTTTCCCCTGATTTTGACTGTTATACAACGGCGCCGGTAGAGAGCCTACAATCGAACGTCCCGAAAGATTTGCCGTAACAGTCTGACGGTGATCAGGTCCGATAGGCGTATTTTCGTTACGGGTTGCCTGTGTTTCACGACCTGTTCCGTCGTAGAGATTTTGTTCGCTTACTGCGTCGGGATTATTAGCTTCCTCTTCGCCTGTTGCCGTACTTTGAAACAAGGATTTTTGATCAATTACAGGTTTTGGCGTTTCCTGTTCAACATCTCCCGTTTCCGTCAGTTCCGAAGGCTTTGATTCCGGTTGCGGTTTGGGCTTTGTGCTTTGATTGTCGCGTGCAACAACTGCCGATTCGGGCGCCGTATTCCCCGGTTTGTTCACAATGGGGGGATTAGGTACGGGCTTTTGCAGGGGATTTCTCCGAAGCACGCCCTGACGGGGAGCGGGTTGAATATCTTCAAAAACGAGTTCAATAATTTTTTGTTCGGGAACAGGTTTTTTTATATCCAACCTCAATCCGTATAATACAAAAAATAAGATGACATAGAACAAAACAGCGGAGATAGAGGCAACTTTTTTCCCCTGTGAAGTATCTTCTTCGTATTTGTATCTTTTTGCTAAAGGCATCTTAATTAATATATTTATTAAAAATTAATTATTAAACTGACATTTTATTTTCGTGCAAAGCTACGAATAATTTTCTTATCTCCAATTTTTCTTAAATATTTTTTCATAAAAAATTATTCGCGTTCGGTTGCAAGAATCATTTTAAAATCATTTTTTGCGGCTATATTCATCATTTTAACAACCTGCCCTATCGGTACGCTTTCGTCGGTATACAGGCTTACAACAGGATCTTCGACGTTTATCAGTTCGAGTTGCAGATTACGTTCAATTTCATTGAACTCCACACGTTTTCTGTTTACATAATAATCGAACTTGTCGTCGCCAAGTTGTTTGATCGACACCGACACCTTTTGCTTCGACGATGTTTGACTGTTACTTTTCGGCAATAGCAGACGTAAGGCATTGGGATTAATCAGTGTAGATGTCACTAAAAAGAATATCAGCAGCAGGAAAATTATGTCCGTCATGGACGCCATGCTAAAATTGGACGTAATTTTAGAACTTCTTTTTATTGCCATATCTTAAAATGTTTATTCTGCCGGTTCGTTAAGTAAATCCATAAATTCAATGGTGTTTGACTCCATTTTGTAAATTACGCTTTCGATTCGGGCGACTAAATAATTGTATCCGAAAAACGCCATTATTCCGACAATAAGTCCTCCAACGGTGGTTACCAGAGCGAAATATATCCCTTCCGAAAGCAGGGCTATATCGATGCTGCTACCGGCAACAGCCATATTGTAGAAGGCTTTTATCATACCCACCACGGTGCCGAGAAATCCAATCATCGGAGCGCCTCCCGAAACGGTTGCCAGCATGGGCAAGCCGCGTTCGAGTCGTGAAACTTCCAGATTTCCCATATTTTCCACTGCTGTTTGAACATCGCTTAGCGGGCGTCCTATTCTTTCCAGTCCTTTTTCGATAAGACGGGCAATGGGGCTTTCCGTCATGCGGCAAAGGTCTATTGCATAGTTTATTTGCCCGCTGTGGACATATTGTTTTATTTGATCCATAAAGCGATCATCTATTTTTGATGCCTTATAAATAGCCATTAATCTTTCTACAAATATCCAAATTGCAATAAAAGAAAGGGCTAAAAGCACCCACATCATCCAACCTCCGGCAAGGAACAGTTCTATGAGGCTAATTCCTTCATCTTGAAGCCCTGAGGCTGAGGTTCTGGTTGTTGAATCAACTATTTTTTCGACAGATTCCAGGTTTTGTACCATATCTATTATAAATATTATTATAAAATTTTGCGCAAAGTTATTAATTTTGCATCATTTTTAGCAACTTTTTGCAAAAAAATTTAATAAATACAAATTTTATGCCATTTAAAGTACTTGTTTTACTGATATATTTCATTACATCTTTTGATGTAATTGCCCAAGTTTCAGGGGATAACAAATTTCATGATTATGTTAATTCGCTCAAGCGGGATAAAAAAATAAAAGGTTCGCTGTTGAGCATAAAATTGGTAAATTGCGCCACCGGAGCATCAATTTTTGAATATCAACCGGATTTACGGATGATTCCGGCGTCGATTCAAAAGGTGGTGACCACTGGCATGGGGCTGGTGAGTTTGGGCAGGGATTATACTTTTAAAACGCTTTTATATTATGATGGTGAGATTTCCGCAGATTCCGTGTTAAACGGTAATTTATACGTGGTTGGGGGCGGCGACCCGTCTTTGGGAGCTAAGGATTTTCTTGAATCGGGAACGGATGCCGTGTTCAGTCAAATAACTGAAAAACTGAAAAATGCGGGATTAACTGTAATCAAAGGAAAAATATTTGTTGATGATTCGTATTTCAACGGAGAATACCGCACCGGCGAAAGCGTTAATGCTTCGTGGGAATGGGAAGATATTGGCAGTTACTATGGTTCGGGGGTTCACGGATTGAATTTTTTTGAAAATACGTTTACTGCCAAAATAGTGTGTACGGAGGCGTCGGGGATAAATCTCCGGATGGAATATCCTTATACCGAAGTCATTATGCCGGAAGTTGTGTCCGATATTGTTGTTATTCATAAGGATTCGCTGCCGGAAATATTTTCGTTTTCGTCCCCTGCGTCGGACAGTTACCTTATAAGAGGCAAAATTCCGGCTTCGGGTAAGGAAATAAGCCTGAATTGCGCGTTGCAAAATCCCGCCGTAGCATTTGAATTTTGGTTGAGAAATTATTTAATTTCCAACAATATATCTGTTTACGACACGGATTCGCTTTCCGGCGTCGAAAGGCATTTGATTGCGGAAATAGAATCGCCTCCGTTATCTAAAATTGCCGAATATGCAAATTACGTGAGTAATAATCTGTTTGCCGATGCTGTTTTCAAAAATATCTCGAAAACAATAAATGGAACCGCTACGTTTTCGGCAAGCGCCGAAACTATGATCGAACTCCTGAAAAATCAGAAACTTAATACGCAAAATATCCGCATAATTGATGGTAGCGGACTGTCGCGACATAATTATGTCACGGCAAATTTTATGTGCGATTATCTTAAAATGATAAAACAACAAATTCCTGATTTCCACAATTTTCTTCCTTCTCCGGGAACCAACAAAAGCACGCTGAGAAATTTTATGACGAATTATTCCGATAAAAACAGGATTTTCCTCAAAAGCGGCTCAATGACAGGCGTGTTGAATTACGCAGGATATATTGTCAACAAAAAAGGCGAAACTCTTTGCGTTACTGTAATGGTCAATAATTTCCTCTGCAAAACCAAAGACCTAAGACCTCAGTTAGAACGACTGATTCATCTAATGTCGAAACTGTAATTTCTTGTTGTCACCGAATTAAACGGATGGAACGAATTTAAAATCCTGCGGATTTTTTTAATAATCCACGAATGACACAAATAACACGAATTTTTATTCATGAATTATACGAATTACACGAATTTTTCTGCGAAAGCACACTCATCCCGATTTGGGAAAAAGCGAAATTACATTATACAGTTTTCCCGATGAACACAGGAAAATTTCTTTCGCGGATATGCAACAACCTTCCATAAAAGGCTCCTCTTAAATCAAAAAAGGCTGTTCATTATAAACAGCCTTTTAATACAATGTATTTGAAATTATTTTGCGGAATGTTTCTTAATATAAGCCATTGGAATTATATTTTCTTCTGTACATGGCATTATAGGTGTACGTGGCGGGAGTTGATGTATCCAACCTTTCGGCTTTGTATTTTATGGAAATCACTGTTGAATCTCTGCCCCATAGATACCCATCGTAGTTGGAGAGATTTACGGCTACATGAGATCTTGCAATTTGCGTATTGCCTGTTTCCTTGGTATTATGCCATAGATTCAGGAAAAGAGTATCATTCCTGAACAGATTCTCGTCTTC
>JAISRS010000465.1 GCA_031273485.1 Prevotellaceae bacterium | reverse complement strand
AATTTTTACTTAGCGTAATATTCTTTGAACTTATCCAACATGCTGTAATCCTTTTGCATGATTTGAACTATAGAATCTGTAAAATGCAAATTAAAATATAGTATAGGATTTTTTGCGGTTGATAATTCATCTTCAAAATAAGATACATGCCTGTAATATATTAAATCATCTTCACTACAGTCGACAAGTCCCCTGTTGGATGGTATATATTTACTTGTATCTGTAAGATTAAATAGCATTTCCTGTATAACGTTGACTTCGGCTATCCATCGTTCCCATGCCAAATCAAATCCTGTTTCTATGGTTGATTTTCTATAGAAGACAACATTATTGCTATCGTGTCCTATTGATTGGATAGTATCATATCCTACATTTGTTTCTATCACATAGATTAGTTGTTTTTCTGTTGTATTTATCAAAGATTGGTATCTTGTATAAACAACATCCTCAGTTTCTTTTCGTCCGCAGGATATACATAATAGAACAATAGTTATAATTAAAAAAACAGCATTTGTCTTCATCGCGTCATAAATAAGGTTCTGTAATTTCTGTTATACGTATTCTTAAATTAGGATATTTTGCAATAAGATTATCTCGAAACCCATTAATACTATACGTACAAAGCGATTTTTCGATATTTATAAAAGAACACCCAATGGTCCGTAGTTCTCTAAACATATTTATATACGTATATGGGAAACTTGTAGTAGATTTATTATAAGTCTGTTCAAGATAAATTCGCCTCAAGTATTCTTCTCTATAATATGCCCAGCCTTCGGCGAGTACAATAATTTGCCAATTTGTATTACCTCTGTTACCGTAAGAACTGCCGGTTTTTATACTGTTTGAAGCCTCCTGCAATACTATATTACTCCAATAGTCGGAAGCCCACATGTATCCTTTGTCGGTTTTCATGCGTTGCAGATGGCTGGGATTTTCCCGTTTAAATTTGTTAACATATCCTTTATTTAATTTTTTCTATTAAAAATACTATTATAAAAACCTGTTTTTCTGTAATCTGGAATTAAAAACTTATATAAATTATCTAACGGCACAAAACAGTTCAATCCGGAACAGGAGTTTATATCAAAAATATTTACAAAACTATCTGTGTGATTGCTGTAGATCACAGTTTTACTGTATTGTTCAAGATATTGTTGACGATCCTGTTCATTTGTACATAGCTGTTTTACATAATCGTTAAAATCAAAAAACAAACCGGTTTGAGTTCTGTCGTAGCATTGTATTTTAGTTATATCAACCATATTTTCATTCAATTGAAAACTGTTTAACAAATTCAATAAATTTCTTAATTCAGAGGTATTAACAACACCAACCTATAAGCCTATAATCCTTAATTTACGGTTCTCCATATAATCCGAATCCCGTATCAAGGTACCAATCAAGTTGCCGGTATGCTTCGTCAAGTTGCCGGTTTCCGTACGAAACATAAATACTTATTCCACAACTATTGATGATTTTCAGTTTGTTTAAAAAATACGGAGTAAAATCATTATATATAACAATTTCGGACATTTGCTGCTCTATTGATGCAATATGGTTTTCGGAACTTACTATATTTTTGATATAATCCATAAAATCATAAAATATCGAATTATTCAATAAATCGTATTTCTGCATCTTATCGCTGTTATAAATATCGTCGATATTTCCGGTTACGACAGTATTTTTCAAGAGACCGACAAGAGTGTCCAGTTGTCTGGTATCAACAACGCTTATGGTTGCCGATTGCAATACTCCTGTTTGATTTTTGTAATACGACATGTATTTGCGGGCAATTTCCGCATAATCGGGAGAGGAGATAAACAGCAGAGGAAGTATTTCATCATACGGGAGTCCTGCAACTAATGTCTCTGTTGGCGAGGCGATAATAATATCCGCCTTGTTTCTTAACTGGTAATAAACCTCTATACCTCCCATAAGGCAGGCATCGAAAATTATACATTTGAACTTGATCGGCAGCGCCTTTGCCAAATCCGTGATTTCGATTTCGGAATTATCTTCTTTTCCGAATGATTTTGTGAGATTGTTAAAGATATTTTCAGGCAACCAGCCTGTTCCATGAGACCATAAAATTAAGTCGTAAGTTTCTGCTTCGAAATTGTTTATCATATCGTTTGTTACTTGCTTCAAAACTTCCCTGCTTGCCGAATTATGCGATTCGTATCGTTTTACGGAAATTAATTCGCCGGATTGAACTTTAAATAGTTGAGGGGTTTCTTCATCTACCCATAATGGGGCATCGACATATATCAACAAATTGTAATTGTTGGGTATTTCACAGCTAAGCATTTCCTGTATATCTGCTTGAGCATTACGATACAGATTATTATCGGCTGCCATATAAATAAAAATCGTTTTTTCTGCGATGTTGGATATTGCAGGTTCATCTTTTGTGCAAGCCGCAAACAACAAAATAAGTTGCAAATAAATTATGTAACATCTTTTCATGTTTCTGACATTATGAAAAAAGAGTACGGCGTTTGCCGCACTCTTTAATATTTTTTAGTTAATACTATTACCGAAAGAATAACATATTCCTAAACCCGGAGCCAAATAAGGCGGATTATCACCTGCCAAATCAACCGATACATTAGCATCAAACCTGAAACTAAATTTCGGATATGAATTGAAAGGTTTCACTTCAACTCCAACCGGAAATACTAATGACTTTTGCCAACCGATAAGTACACCTGCTCCGGCATATAATCTGTAATTATCTTTATTTAAAAAGTGAACACGGACAGTTACTTCCGGAGACAATAAATAATCCTGTGAAGAATAAAAATAAGCATCGGCGCTAAATATTTTATTTATGTCATAACCAACGCCTATTTTATTACCCATATCGGAATAAGAGTTGTCGGTCATAGTAGCAGTTGCAGCAACATGCCTACTCTTACCTAAAATATAAGATACTTTAAACTGACCGTTCACATTATATGTTGTTGATCCGAGAAATATAATTATCAAAAAGATTTTAATTTTCATGATAAATGTCATTTAATAAGTACCTTGCAGAGCTATCCAAAATTCTAAAAGCCCTGTACTGTAGCGTTTTCCTTCACCAATTACCGGATCATTATAATTAAGAACTGCTTCGCCAATGATATCATCGCAATCTCCAATTTTAATTTTTGCGGATGCCTGAACCGTTGTAGTATTATTCTCTTCTTTGTATGTATTAGCATAAGATACTGTATATTCATCTGTACCCCACGTGTTTCCATCAGATTCTATAAAGGTATATTTAATCAAATTTCCAAAGTTATCTTTGTCCCAATATAAAACCGGTACATTCAGTATTTTTGTATCTATTGATCTGCCTATGCCCAAAAAACCACCTTTAGTCCATCCGTCATCTGTAAAAATCTTGCGTATAGTTTGAGTGGAATATGTATTATTCTGTTTTAAAGTATATGTAACTACCATTTCCACTTCCGGCGCTCCATTTGCCCAGGATTCAACCTGTTTCAGTGCATCCATACTCACAAATTTTGCTTTCGTAATTACATCATCTCTTGTTACCGAAGGAGGATTACTGTTATAAGCTCTTTGCGGAGAACGGGTATCGGGAGTATATTTTTTGTTATTATTATTACTACCATCATAAATAAATTGATTGGCACATGGAGAAGATGGCTGTACGGTGGATTTAAGTCTAGCATCTACAGCAAAGAAATCATCATAATATTCTTGATATTCATTATAATAAATAGCATCTATATACACAAATAATACTGTTTCAAGTAGAACTCCACACGCCAATCGCGTATCTACTGCTTTTGATTTTGGGATAGTTACAAGCCTTTCATTTTCGTTTATTACGATAACAGGATTTTCGGGCGGATTTTTAGCGTCCAGTTCATATTCATTCCCATCAATATCAAAGGCTGTTATACTCTTTGTTGTCTTCTCATCAAAATCTTCAGGAACAAAAGCAACTAATGGTTTATATTCATCAGTATTCCAATCCTCGGTACTTCCATCATAAACATCAGGTACAGCAATTTGTAACAAAGGGTATTTTGTTTTTATTGATGTTATGAGTTTATCAAAATCTATTTCGCTACCCGAAGATTTGGTTATAACCTGGCTTTTCTCCCTCAACCTGTCCTTGAAAGTGGATGCACCTGATTTAGTCTGAGGATTAAGAGATTCATCTTCTGCCTGCACAAACAGAAAATTATTGTCTCCGTCAAACTTTTTGAGAGACACCTGTTTGATAAAGTCTCTCATGTCCGTATCTTCTGTAGCAAAAGCTAATATTTTAGCAAATTCCTTTGCTAAAAATGTTTTATCTTCGTAATTTGGAATTATTTCCGAAGATAATTGCACATCGTCATTATTCCTGTTGCAACTTGTGGCTAACAAGACAAATAAAAATAATATAAAATATTTCATGTTTCATTTTAGTTTAACGTCCATTCCTTTAAACAGACGATTAAATAATACATTTTCCGAAATAATTATTTTCTGCAAATCAGTGTCGGTTCACAAAATCCACAGCCTACTCATATCGCTTTTCGTAACCGCGTCTTGTCCTTTTGTTTTACATGGTTTTTGCAAGAAAATATTCTCCCATGTTTTGTCACTGCGGGTGGTTAGCCCTGTTTTTAACCTGCTTTTGTTTTTACAATTTCTTTTATTTCACTATTTCAATAGTTATTTCTTCTCCTTTGTCCTGCGTTTCCATCAATATTTCTACCAACTTCTTCTCGTATTGCGTGGAGTTGATAACCTTACCTTTCACTTTATTCTCTCCCACAAGAATACAGCCCGACGAATCGCTTTTGGTATTTCCGCGGTGTATCAGTATTCCGCTGAACCCCGGCACATCCAACAGCCGCGGAAGCATCCTCTTCTTGGAAGGCGACAGGTTTACTATCACCTTATATACGCCCGTCGGAATCGCCGTTTCGTGCGGAATCTTTATCCGCCGTATCTCCTCCAAAGGCATCTCCTGCGCCAGTCCTCTGTCGGTATCCTCCAGAGTATCGCAGAAATAGTCCTCATTCACATACAGGGAACCAATCGTATAATCCTTCCCCAAAAACCTGCGCTGTAATCTCAACTTCATAGTCCACGAATTACACGAATCTCACGAATTTTTTCTTTGTCACTGAATTACTACGAATTTCACGAATTAAAAAATCCTTCGGATTTTTTTACGAATTACCACGAATTTCTTCTGCGAAGGCAAAATCCTTTAATCCTTTAATCATGGTTCAGACATTTCTTTAATTGTCTGAACCGTAATTCGTAATTTTTAATTTTTAATTGACTGTTCAGAATCCGAATAGCGTATAGTCCACCATGATATTTCCCGTAGTATCGTACACATCCTGTTTGTCGCGTGTGCCGTGCGGATAATGTTCCGGACGGTTGAGCGAGGTTTGCCAGTAGCCCACGAGGTCGTCTTTGTTGGCGCGTAACTTTTGGCGCAGCATATTGACCACCACGCCGCCTACCGCTATCGCGCCGCTAAGAATAGGATTTGTTACCGCCAAAGCCAGCTCTGTTGCTGCAAACAGACCCTTGAATGCGTCGCTGTCCAACACCTTGTCGGCATCGACGGCGAAATTGCGTATGTCCGTATCCGATTCGATTACCCAGAGTTGAATAGCCAGCCTGTCGGGAATAACCTCGCTTTGATAAATCACTAAGCCCGAATCTCCGAACAGCAGGGTTTGATTGTCTTTCACTCCGTTTATTTCAAGACTGTTACTTTGGGCGAATTTGTCGGTTTCGGACAACACCGCATCCAATAATTTTTGTTTACGTGCAGCCTCATCCGGCAGATTCATCAGGTCGGACAAGGTCAGCGGCGATGCCCCTACGGTCGCGGCGATGAAATCATTGCCATATCCGGCAACGTAGCTGTAAATTCGCAATTCCGCGCGTCTGTTGAATATCCCCAGAAAACCTTCGCGGTTATCGAACACTTTTAGTTTGTTAATTCTTGCATAAAACATATTTCTTATATTTTTTAATTTCTATTCCTAATTTGTCCACGCACGGATTGCAAATCCGCGTGAGCGGTAGTGTCACCCTATACCGACCGGAAGCGTTACTCAATTCCGACCGAGTGTGTCACCCACACCCGACCGAGTGTGTCACTCACACCCGACCGAGTGTGTCACTCACACCCGACCGAGTGTGTCACCCATTAATGTTTCGCTACGCCGAACAAAAAGGTTTAGCCTTATTTCTTCGATGTGAAATCAAGATACATTCAGCGTTTTATCGAAGATTGTTTCACGGGGTTCCTTCAATGGCGTAGCGCCGGCGGTGAACTGCGTAACCACCTTCAGAGAATATACTCCGGGTGCAAGCTCCGGGGTAACAATCACTAATTCGGAGGGCTTGTTATCAACAATTTCATCGGCTTCCACTTTGATTTCTTCTTCGGTAGCCTCATTGATAAAATACACTCCTACATCAGGCTTGTCGCCCATAAGTTTAAGTTTGTCGCCTTTAATGCGCAGATTGCGGTTGGGTGTAATGCGGTCGTTCACCGAGCCGGTCTTTACATCCTTCACTTCTACGATTAACAGTCCGACTTCGCCAACTCCGGTGATTTCAACTTCCACTTCATCCGCTCCTTTGCGCATAATTTCTCCTTGTGTGAAAAGGAAGCAAAGGACATGCTTTGCGAAATTGAATTTTTCGAGGATGCTTCTAAAAACTCCTTTGATATGGGGAGTTACGTGAAAATAACCGGTATTGACGGAAAATCCGTCTTTCAACAGATAAGTCATTTCTTTGAAGAAAAACTCAACGTTGATTTTCATTGCATCGGGGGT
>JAISRS010000463.1 GCA_031273485.1 Prevotellaceae bacterium | reverse complement strand
GGATACGATTTGTCCCGAAATTCAAAAAAAATGATTAATAAATTTTGAGCTTTAATAAAATTGACGTACTTTTGCGGGTCTAAAGTCCTGTTTCTGTAATGAAAAAGAATATAAGGTATATATTATTAATAGTATTAATATCAGTTACATATTACAACGTTGATGCTCGGATAATCAGTTCGGGCGCAAACTATAGCGGTGTGATACATAACCCTAATGTTAATGATTCCACGTTCATATTTGCATTTTTTGCATCGAACACTAATCAAATGACCATAACAGCCAAAAGTGTAGATACGGCTGATTTTAAGTGGTATCGTTTTATTAATGCATCCCAAACGGTGGAAACAACGCCTGTTAGAACGGATGAAAACCTTTTGGAATCGGTTATTCCCGTTTCCGAAGGCGGTTACATGGTTGTTATCAGCAGTAAAGCGGTTACCGACACCTTCAGAGCATGGGTCTTTGAAGACAGAATGAATATCGATTCTATTTCATACATCCGAAATTGTGATTATCTGCAATTAACCGTACATCCGTTCGCCAACAGAAATAATTTTTCACAATACGATTATTATGACTTCTGCAATTTGGAACAGGTATTTCCCCGCTTCATTATCAACAGTTTCACTATTGACTGGGATGCTGATGAAGATATTTATGCCGGATTGCCGAACATGTCGCAGGCATGGAAAAAGAGCGTTTCGTTTAGGACAACAGTGCCAACCCCTCTAAAAAATGCCGCATATTCGGCAATAATCACCAACGTATTCGGCAATAAATCGGATGAATGTAAAACTAAGCAAATTGCGGCAGTCAGCGTTTATGCCGCATTTGACGTATTAGTTCCCGACGAATTTGGCGTTTTTAAGTCCACAACCAATTTCAGAGGCGACGCTTTATGGAGAATGAGGCTGGAAAACAAAAGCATAAACGCCGATAAATTTGAATGGACAGGCTGGAATAATCAGGCGGTTAATTTTCTCCAAAATGACACCTTATGGACATACAATACCGAAGATATACTCGACGAAATTGTCTATAAACCGGGCGTATATCCCGTAAAATTATCCGTCGAAAACACAAAAACAGGATGCCGTCACAGTACCTACTCGCCAAACAGCGAAGGGAAAAAAAGCGATATAGTTATAACAGTCGAAAATTCGGCATTTTCTCCGGAAAGTTTACCCAACATCTTCACCCCCAATGGCGACGGAATGAATGATTTTTTCGTCTTTGTGAAAGGACAGGAACCGAAATCAATGCGTTCGATGGAATTGAAAATCGTTAACCGTAACGGCACGCTTATATATAAATACAAAGGAAATGTGTCCGACTGGAAAGGCTGGAACGGAAAAATCAACGGCAACGGATCGGAATGTTCGTCGGGAGTATATTATTACGTAATAAGCGGCGACGGATGGGACGACAAATCCTATTCGGGCAAAAACTACACCGGAGTATTACATCTATTCAGAGGAAATTAAATCAATCGTCATAAATGAGTCTATCAATACCAAAAGGCACGCGAGACTATTCACCCGAAGAAATGGTGAAACGCAACTATATATTCGATACTGTTAAAACAGTATTTAAACTCTACGGCTACCAGCCCATCGAAACGCCCGCAATGGAAAATCTCTCCACACTCATGGGCAAATACGGAGATGAAGGCGATAAGCTATTATTCAAGATATTAAATTCGGGCAATTTTTTAAATAAAGTCCCGCAGGAACTCCTTACCGAAGATAACATCATTCGCCTGACAAACGCAATCAGCGAAAAAGGACTAAGATACGACCTCACAGTGCCTTTTGCCCGCTACGTGGTTCAGCACAGAAACGAGATAATACTGCCCTTTAAACGTTATCAGATACAGCCGGTTTGGCGCGCCGACCGTCCGCAAAAAGGACGGTACAGAGAATTTTTCCAGTGCGACGTCGATATAGTCGGCAGCTCCTCCCTGTTGAACGAAGTAGAATTGCTGCAAATAATCGATTCGGTATTTAAACAACTGAATATCGACATCCTGATTAAATTAAACAACCGAAAGATTTTGAGCGGAATTGCCGAAATAATGGGGCAAAAAGATAAATTAACGGACATAACCGTAGCCATAGACAAAATCGAAAAAACAGGACTTGCGGCAGTAAATGAAGAACTTCTAAATAAAGGAATATCCGAAGAACAAATAAAAATCTTGGAACCAATACTCAAACTGTCGGGAACAAACGAAGAAAAAATAGATGAAATTGAAAAAATACTTGCCGACTCCGAAACCGCTCTTGCCGGAATTGCCGAAATCAAAACTATATATCGCTATATAAAAGAATTAAACATCAACGCTACTGTGGAATTAGACCTTTCGCTTGCCCGCGGACTAAATTATTACACAGGCGCGATTATTGAAGTTAAAGCGCGGGATGTTGAAATGGGAAGCATCTGCGGCGGAGGACGATATGACAATCTCACAGATATATTCGGACTGAAAAATGTGTCGGGCGTAGGAATATCCTTCGGCGCAGACCGTATTTATGACGTAATGACAATGAAAAACCTCTTTCCGGCAAACTCAAATGAAACAACACGGGTTTTATTTGTTAATATGGGAGAGAAGGAAGAAATATATTGTATGAAAATTATGCAAGAACTTCGCAATAGCGGCATCCCGACGGAAATATATCCCGAACAGGTAAAACTAAAAAAACAACTTGAGTATGCCGATAAAAGAAAAATACCTTTCGTTATCATAATCGGAGAAAATGAAATAGCCTCCGGACAGGTTATTTTAAAAAATATTATCGCAAAATCACAAAAAGAAATACCCTTGCAGGCATTATTTAGTGAGTTGGTTTAATTAAAAAAAAATGTAAAATGAAAAAGTTATTATCAATCATCGTTATCCTGAGCATCTGCCTAACATCCTGTTCCGATGACAAAGAAGAATTGTCAATAAAAAAGGAAGAGATTGTCGGCGCGTGGACAATGTCCGCCGACCCTGTACTCAACATTAAAGTACCCAATGCCGAATACCAAAAAAAAGCTGACGACATGTTGAAAGAACTGTTTCAAAAAGGCGACAGGTATCAATTTAACGACAATCTGTCATGTTCCATAACCAGAGGCTCTTCCACGCTTCCGATTCCTTCAAAATACAGGCTCGATAAAAACTATATCATCTTCGACGATTATATAAAATTATCGCCAAAATTATCGGACAACAAACTTACTTTAACAGCAAGAGATGTTGAAATCAGAGAAATAGTGAAACAGGAATTAAAAAAAGCGGGATATCCGGATAATATCATAGATTCCATGCTACCCTCAATCAATGGGAACGTTACGCTGGTTTTAGATAAAGTAAATTAATTCGATTAATGAAAATAGGCATTATCTCCGACACTCACGGTTTTTTTGATGAAAAACTCCGACATTTTCTCAACAATGTTGACGAAATATGGCACGCCGGAGATATAGGCTCTTTAAAAACAGCAGACGAAATAGCCTCGTTCAAACCGCTATACGCCGTTCACGGCAATATCGACGATGCGGAAACAAGGGTGGTTTATCCTAAAATTTTGGAATTTCACAGAGAAAATTTCAGTATTGCGATTTCACACATCGTGGGCTATCCGGGAAAATACTCGGAAGATGCAAGACAATTACTGAAAAAAGCTCCAAAAATTCTAATCGGAGGACATTCTCATATACTAAAAATTATATATGACAAAAAAAACAGCCTTTTATTTATGAATCCTGGCGCCGCCGGAATAAATGGTATTCATAAAGTGCGTACAGCGCTAAGATTCAGTTTAATAAATGACGATATAAAAGATATGGAAGTCGGCGAATGGAACAGATAAATTGGAAAAAAAATAAACAAATAACCGATTATACTGTTAAGTTAAATTGTAAAAAAATTATTTTTTTGCATTTAAATATTGTTAATTAAAAATTATTGTTTACCTTTGCGGTCATTAATTATATCGTGTTATGCACATAGAAAAAAATATATTACGAATTAAAATTATAAATCAGAAAACAAAAAATTCTATTTTATACTAAACTACAATTATTATGAAAAAAAGGTTATTAGGATTATTATTCATGTTCTGTGCTTTTGGTATTATTGTTAAAGCTCAGGAGTTTTCACCTTTTATTAGTAGCCCGTATTCAGGGGTTACTGCAGGTAAACTGAATCCGGCGTCTTTAGCCGGAAGTAAATACAAGTTCGATGTTACGTTGTTTGGAGCCAGCGGCGGCGTACACAATGACTTGTTGATTTTTTCTCGAAAGAAAGTCATTTTTAATACAAATTTTTATACGGATTTGTTGAAATACAGAAGTGAATTTTCTGATTTGAACGCATCTACTGATGCTCGCAACACAATTAAAGAATATTTAGGAAAAAACGGCGCCAGCTGGGATAAAGACTCTTACGGAGGATATTTCAGTGGTCAGCTGGACATTTTAAACCTGATGTATTCATTTAATGATCGTTTCGCTTTAGCCGCAGGTTACAGTAAACGTTGGCAGGCTTCGGCCAATGGCGCTCCGGAAGGAATTGCATCGAGATTCCTCGGCAGATATGTTGGCGGAGCAGGCGCTCTTTCAAATGGATCATGGTCGGATGCCACAACTGCCGCAGTAGCGATTTATGACCAGATATTTGTGTCGGCTGCTTATACATTCTTAAAACAGGACAATCATCTGTTTAAAGTAGGTCTTACCGGTAAACTGCTCTTCAACGGAGCATCTGCATTTGCTTTTGCCGAAAATTATCGGATAAATGTAACAGGCGCTAACAGAGGCGTTCAGCCGGTTTCCGGAACACTGGGAGAAGCAGGTATTGCCTCTAAAAGTAAAATAGGCTTTGGCGGCGATGTAGGTGTTGAATACGAATATCGCCCCGATGAACTCATTGGAGATGAAGTGGCGGAATATCGTATAAAAGGCGGAGTTTCATTACTCGATTTCGGAGGATTTCAGTCTAAAAATGCCAATTATCAAGATTTGAGAGGCGGTAGCGGAATCCCTACAGGCGTTGGCAGTTTATTAAACCACTATGGTTCAGGAACAAGAAAAGGAGAATATACGATGAGTTTACCCACGGTGTTTACCGCTTCGGTGGACTATCGTATTGCAACAACTCCATTCTTTGTAAACTTCACTCCCTACATCGCATTTAATCAAAATTCGGCGCATAAAGCGTATAAATTTACCTCCTACAATTTGATACCTCATGCGGAATGGAAAAATTTCGGAGTATCCGTACCCATTCAATACGATCAGTATGGAAAATTTACGGCAGGTATAGGCTTGCGTGCATGGCGTTATGTGTGGTTAGGCTCCAACACAATCATCAAAAACTTATGGCCAGGCACAAACAAGAACTATTCGGCAGATTTTCACGTAATGGTGAAAGTGCCGATAATGGCAGGCGACAACGACCGCGATAAAGACGGAGTACCCGACAAGAAAGACAGATGTCCCGACGTACCAGGTCTGAAGAAATATCAGGGTTGTCCCGATACCGATGGCGACGGCATACCCGATGATCAGGACGCTTGCCCGAATGAAGCAGGTCCCGCATCAACAAACGGATGCCCCGACCGTGACGGCGACGGTATTCCCGATAAAGACGACAGATGCCCGGATCAGGCAGGAACAAAAGAACTGCAAGGATGTCCCGACAGTGATAGCGACGGTGTAGCCGATATTGACGACGAATGTCCCGATCAAGCCGGATCGAAAGCAACTAAAGGTTGCCCAGATCGTGATGGCGACGGTGTAGCCGACAAAGACGACAGATGCCCAGACCAACCCGGTCCCACAGCATTGAAAGGTTGTCCGGATCGTGATGGCGACGGTGTAGCCGACCTTGATGACGA
>JAISRS010000419.1 GCA_031273485.1 Prevotellaceae bacterium | reverse complement strand
AAAGGCAGGACTAATTATTATTATTTCAATTTACGTGTCAGTCATGCCTTTGACTATGTCAGTCCTGCCTTTCAGGCAGTTGTTGGATAGGTTACTTCCGCAGGTCGATGACCTGCGGTTATGAAAATCAAGCCCTTCGGGCTGTTGCTACGCCTAAGCTAAGCAGACTACCGTTCTACGTAGCGTCATTGTGACGGCGCAGCCGGAAGCAATAGCACCTTAAAATAAGATTTAGCCGGAAATTCGTAAGAAATCCGCAGGATTAAAACCCGTTAAAAATTCGTGTAATTGACTACGTCGAACTTACGTTTCGTAAAAATCTACAGGATTTAAAATTCGTGTAATTCGTGGATTAAAAAAGAAATCCGCAGGATTTTAATCCGTGGATTTTATATCGAGTAATTTTTTGCGGGTGAATACTATGTGAGCGGGGATATCGCCGGTGGTGGCTTCCCATTTCTTTTTGCCGTCGGGTGTGAGGCAGTAGAGAGTTCCGGGGCTGATATAGTCTTTTGCGTCGGTGATATATATCTCTTTTGTTTCGGGATTGACGGCTATTCCGTAGGGGACTTCGATTTTTTTGCCGATATCGTCGGTGATGAAATTGCGTGATACCACTTTCTTTGTTCTTGTATTTATGATGGCATACGACACCGTGTTGCTGCTTGTGATGTGGCTCCATTCGGCGCTATAGACATACAGCGAATCGCCGCTAAGAGTAAATTCTCCGGCGGGAATATTCAAAACATCCGAAACCATATCCTGTGCATTAATTACATACAGATTCGATTTTATATTTTTATAATCGCCCCGCGAACCGGCATAAATATTCCCGTAATTGTCCGATTTCATTCTGTGGAGATTGCTTGCCACAGTGATTTTTTTGATTTCTTTAAAACTCTCCAAATCTATTATTGATATTGTATTATCGTAGTTTGGGACGCGATACCCGCCCGAATTTGCAACATATAATTTATTATCCCTGATAATCATTTCTTCCGGTTGATAGCCAACCACGCAGGTATCCTTCACCTTTAACGTTGCCGTGTCGATTTTCGCCACATAGCCAAGCCTTGCGTTGGGGTCTATCAGCACGGGTCCGGCATACGAGCTGACATACGCATAGCCCTTGTCGAAAGTTATGTACCGGCAGTTGGGTATGGAAATAGTTGCAATATGTTTGGCTGTATTGACGTCCATCACTTCCACCAGATGCGAGCAATTAATCACCGCGTAGAGTTTATCGCCGTAGATTTGCAGGTCATTGCCCACATCGCCCAATTCGTTTACGACAGTGGGATTACGTTCGGGAAAAATATTCCGGTGATACGTTCCCGCGTCGTAGTCGAAATAATCGAGCGAGGCTTTATTACTGCCCATATTGCCTTCATTGAGAAGGAAAAACCCCTTGATTGCACCCGATTCCTTCGGCGGTTCCAGAGGCGTTACGGTTGAAGGGATAAGAGGGTCTTCGTTGTTTCGGCACGAAAACACAAGTAATCCAAGCGCAAGCAGCAGGCTTGGAAAATAAATCGATTTTGTTTGTATTCCGTTCATAGTCATCTGATAAAATATATTTTAAATAAAACTGACATTAATTGTGAATCTAAAATTTGTACCCGGCATCGGGTATCGCAAAACCACCTCATATTGCTGATTAAAAAGATTATTGACTTCCGCAGTCAATCGTATCCCGGATTTGTGCAGCTTAAAGCGTCGCGACAGGGACAAATCGCTAGTGTACCACGATTTGATATAGTTTTCGGGGATATTTGCCACGCGGTGATAGCGTTCGCCGGTGTAGATAAAACTGTAATTCAAGTCCCATTTCCCATACGTTATATTTGTTATCAGCGAGCCGCTATGCCACGGAATATATGGGATTTGTCCGCCGTAGTAGTCGTTGTCGGCGGTAAATTCCTGCGCCTTTTGGTAGGTGTAATTCATCATCAGGTTTAACTGCAAATTCTCATACGGCAGCCAGTTGCTTTTTACCGACGCGTCCAATCCCCGTATCTCAACATATCCGAGATTTAGCATTGTCCATCTGAACTGGTTGGAGGTAGGTACTGCCACAATTTTGTTTTCCACCTGATTGAAATAAGCGTCGGTTTGAATTTCGATATATCGCAGTACGGACGCCTTAAAAGTTCGGTTAAAAGTCACGCCTATATCATATTGATTTGTGTATTCGGGGTCGAGATTAGCGTTTCCGATAAATGTATAGTACAAGTCATTTAGCGTGGGCATACGGAAAATGCGTTTATAGAATCCGCGGAAATTCAGATCGGTTTTTTGCCACGGACGGTACGAGGCGACAAGCGTGGGAGTATATTCGTTTTTGTTGCCTGCCGCGCCGTATCCTAAGCGGGTAGTTTCGCGAACAAACGTGCCGAGCAGACTTGCCTGCAACTTAAATTTATTGAAATGCAGAGCGGTGGCGAGCGCAGCCAGAGTTGTATACCGATTAGGATAAACAAAATCCGTCAGATCGGCGTCAAGTTTATTCCATTGAAAATCCACCGACATATCAGTCTGCCAGAAAGGCAAAAAGCTGAACTGATTCGCCGACGACAGATAAACCTCCTGTTGTCGGTAGCGATTGTCGATATACATTGTTGAAACGTCAAGTCTTGGGTCGGACATATAGTGCAGATAGTCGTAGGAATATTTTCCGCTTAGCAACATGCTATACTTCTCCGTGAACGCTTTCCTGAACGACGATTGCAGAAAAACATCCGTATCCCACTGCCTGTCCTGATGTATAAACTTGCCGCCTTCTTCTCTGACGTAAGCTCCGGGGAATCCGCGTCCGGAATTATAGAAGTACATTTTAGCTTTCCATTCGCCGTTTTCGACCTTTCCGAACAGTCCCGATTCTATGCGCAACGTCCGCACGTCGCCGTTTTTGCGGGTTTCGGTGGTGTCGTAACCGGTTTTTTTGTAACTGAATTTATATTTTCCGCTGGTGTACATCCATTCTGCGTTGAGTTGTGCGCTGATGTTTCGGTTAAATTTATGTTCCCACAGCAGTGATATGTTTTTCAAATCGAACGAACCGGTTTTCAACGCAAGTTTATAGTTATTGATTTTTCCAGATTCAAACGCCGGTATCCGCGTCGTCATATACACCGACCCTGCCGAGCCGAAGTCTTTTGCCGGTTGAAAAACAACGCTTTTTTGTCCGTTGTACAGCGAGATGGCTTCCATATTATCTAAGGAAAATCTGCCTAAGTCAATGATTCCGTTTTGGGCGTTTCCCAGTTCTATACCGTCGTAAAAAATTCCCGCATGTTGACTTCCCATGCTTCGGATATTTACTGTTTTCAGTCCGCCTATGCCGCCATAGTCTTTGATTTGGACGCCCGAAAAGTAGCGGATGGCGTCGGCTACGGAGTGAACGCTCAATTTTTCAAGTTCCTCTCCGCTGAGTTGTTGAACGGGAATAATTTCTTTTGCCGTGCGGTTTCCCACGACAATAATTTCGTCCAGACTGTTGGTTTTTACGCTGTCCGCCTCTTGAGCGAAGATTCTTGTGGTGATACCGCCAACAGCCGTCAATATGAAGAATAAGTAATAAATACGTTTCATTTATATTATTTAATCAACTTTCGGGAGAACCTGCGCGAAACTTTGTTAAAGCAGCAAAACGACCTGTGAATTATCTTTACCGTTATTTAGCCTGTTCCTCGAAAGCTACCTAATTTAAACCGTTTTGGCAGGTCTTCTGACTTGCTCCATCTTTGAAATCCTTCCCAACAATGCGGCGGAAAAATCATAAATCAACTTTTTGCTTTACACTTTTCCCACTTTATATTGTCAGTGGCATTGAGTACTTTCAAAGATTTTGATGGAGTTCACAGCAGCGGGTCTGTTCGGGATTTTCACCCGATTCCCTTTTCACCACTCTTCCGCAGATGCCGGATTTGTGACACCAAAATCGGCGCAAAGATAGGAAAAGAATTATGAATTGCGAATGAGGTAGCGTTTTTTTTCTCAAAATCTTTCAGGTTTTTAAAACCCTAAGCCGGATTTTAAACCCTGTTAGGGGGCGCCTTCGCTCTACGGCAGTCCCGCAGGGACGACACTTTATTAACCGTAGGTGGAGCGTAGCGCAACCTACGGACAAGTGTACGTACTCTATCTGCCAAGTCCCTTGTTCGGCGTAGCGGGACGCTACGCCGAAGCTAAAAGCAGGCTTCCAGCTTGCAAACCCGCTTGCAACAAGGTTTTAGCGGGTACTAAGGACTTTAAAGTCCTTAAAGTCCTTAAAGTCCTTAGTACCCGCGAAAAGCGCAGACCCGCCTTGTTGCAAGCGGGTTTGCAAGCTGGAAGCCTGCTTTTAGCTTCGGCGTAGCGTCCCGCTACGCCGAACGAACCAAGGTTGTTATTTCCTCTTGTTTGTTGCTTGCAATATTAACCCTGCCAATGACGCTACGCCGAACGAATCTTCCTTTAATCCCGATTCAGACATCTGCGCAAAAAAAAACATTCACAAAAATCCCAACCTGCGCATACCTCGTAACCCTCTCATAATTCTGCCAATTGTTTAATTCTGTAAATCCTGATTCGGACAAAAAGATATTATCAACAACTTTTTAAAAAAAATGTTTGCGTGGGATTAAAAAATATTACTACTTTTGCGCCGTTATTTTCGTAAAAAAATGTTTATATAAATTAAGAATAACAAAAAGTATAAAAATGAACTGTTTTTTCTCAAATAATCGCCATATAAATAAAGTAGCCGGTTACAAGAATGTCGGCTGCTTCGGCATGGCTTTTGAGAGAGAGAGAGAGAGAGAGAGAGAGAGAGAGAGAGAG
>JAISRS010000414.1 GCA_031273485.1 Prevotellaceae bacterium | reverse complement strand
CTCTCTCTCTCTCTCTCTCTCTCTCTCTCTCTCTCTCTCTCTCTCAATAACCATGCCAAAACAACAAGCACCTTTGTATCTATCTGCTTTATTCATGTGGCGATTATTTGAGAAACAACGATTCATTTTTTTTTAATTTCCTTTTTCGTTAAAATTTTTTCGTTAAAAACTTTGTTTTAATAAAACGGCGCAAAAGTAGTAATTGTTTTTCTAAAAAAACAAAACAAACAAGAAAAAAAATTGTTGATTGTGTCTTTTTTGTCCGAATCAGGATTGACAGGATTAAAGAATTGGCGGGATTATGAGATAGTTATAAGAGATGAAAGGATTGAAATTTTTGTGAATGTTTTTTTTTGATGGATGATATTTTTTTTGCGTGCAGGCGTCTCTACAGCGGTAACAGGGGGTTAATCCCTGTTAGGGGTAGATGGCTAAATCTGCGTAAATCCTTCCAATCCCCCTTTTTTTGGGGGGGTAGAGGGGTTTCATAATTTATAATTCCTCCTCCCTGCTTGCCAGGAAATCGGAAAACCGTTCATATTTCGAACGTGTGATTGATACGCATCCGGAACGTACAAATTGAAGTATCCCCAATGATTCGAGTTCTTCAAACAATTGTTGTATTTCACTTTGTCCTCCGGTTTTTTCTATAACGGTGTATAAATTGTTAACTTCAAGCACTTTTACATTGTATTTACTTACCAGTCCTTCGATCATATTATTATTTAACAGCACGTCCGTAGAAACTTTGAACAGGGCTATTTCGCGAGAGATTATCTCATCATCGGTATAATAATATGCTTTCAGCACATCAATTTTTTTCTCTATCTGTTTAATAAGTTTTTCGATGGAATGGCTGTCGGTTACGCAAGTTATGGTAAATTTGTGAACGCCTTTCATTTTTGACGCCGATACAGTCAAACTTTCTATATTGATGAATCTTCGCGTGAAGATATTTGAAATCAGGGTAAGAAGTCCCACGTGATTTTCGGAATAAACCGTTATTGTATATAATTTCTGTTCCATGTTATTGTTGATTTGAGTTATTTTTCTAAAATTACATTAGTTACACACATACCTGCCGGGGTCATGGGCAGTACCATTCCCTTTTTTTCCACTTCCACCTCAAGGAGATATGCTCCGTTATGCGCCATCATAGCTTGAATAGCCCGGTCTAAATCTTCCCGTTTCGATACTTTTTGTCCTTTTATTCTGTAAGCCTCGGCAAGTTTCACATAATCGGGATTAAGCATCGGGGTTTCGGAATAGCGTTTATTATGAAACATTTCCTGCCATTGGCGAACCATTCCCAGATATTTATTATTAAGGATAATAATTTTGATTTTGATATTATTTTGCATAATTGTGCCGAGTTCCTGAATATTCATCTGAATCCCTCCATCGCCGCAGAAGAGGCACACTATGCGGTTGGGCGCGCCTGTTTTGGCGCCGATGGCTGCCGGCAAGCCGAATCCCATTGTTCCCAAACCGCCGGATGTGATAAAACTTCTTGGCAGTTTGCATTTACTGTATCGTGCGCCCATCATTTGATTTTGTCCCACATCGGTCACAATAAGGGCTTCGTTGTTTGTGATCTCGGATATGCGCCTCACAACCTCGCCCATAGTAATATGCGATTCGTCGGGATATATTTCTTTCACAATAACCTTTTCGTATTCTTCGTGATTGACAATGTCGAAACTGTCTATCCAGTCATCATGATTTGCCTTTTTCAGCAGGGCGGTCACGGCGGGCAGAGTTTCTTTCACATTGCCCAAAACGGCGACCGTAGCATCAACATTTTTACCGACTTCGGCAGGGTCTATGTCGAAATGAATAACTTTTGCTTGTTTTGCATACGAGCGCAAATCGCCGGTAACGCGGTCGTCGAATCTCATTCCAACGGCTATCAGTACGTCACATTCGTTTGTTTTCAGATTTGGGGCAAGATTTCCGTGCATTCCCAGCATCCCTTTATTTAAGGGATGTTCCGACGGCAGAACCGATGCTCCCAACAACGTCCAGGCTGCGGGTATCTGCGCTTTTTCGATAAACGCAATCGCTTCCTGTTCCGCATTTCCGAGTTCAACGCCCTGCCCGATGAGCGCAAAAGGTTTTTCGGCGGCATTGATCAGGTCGGCGGCATTTATCACCGATTCTTTTTCTGTTTTCGGAACAGGGATATAACTTCTGATGGATTTACATTTTTCGTAATAATGGTTGGTCATAGCCAACTGAGCGTCTTTCGGGAAGTCAAGCACCACCGGACCCGGTCGTCCCGAAGCGGCTATGTAGAAAGCCTGAGCTACAGCCCATGCAATATTTTCGGCTTTGCGAATCTGGTAGCTCCATTTTGTTACGGGCTGCGATATTCCCACAATATCCACTTCCTGAAAAGCGTCCGTTCCAAGGAGCGCGGAAGTTACCTGTCCTGCGATCACAATCAGCGGAGCGCTGTCAATCATTGCGTCTGCTATTCCCGTTATGGTATTTGTCGCTCCGGGTCCGGAGGTAACAAGCGCCACGCCAACCTTGCCCGAAGCTCTTGCATATCCCTGTGCCGCATGGATAGCGCCCTGTTCGTGCCGCACCAGAATATGTCGGAGCAGCCGTTTATAGTCGTATAAAGCATCAAACACGGGCATTATTGCGCCGCCCGGATAGCCGAAAATCGTATCTACGCCTTCTTCAACGAGGCTGTTCAGTAAAGATACCGAACCTGAAACCGAACTGTTATTTTTTATTTTCATGTTAATTGATTTATTTTTTTGTCATTTTTTCCAGTAAATCTTCTATAGAGGAGCTAACTATGAGTTTGTTCCTGTTTTTTTCCCATATAAACCCCTTTTCCGTCATATTGTCCAATAATTTAAGCAAACAATCATAAAATCCGTCGATATTAAGCATTCCCACGGGGGCGTTGTAGAATTGCAATTGCGACAGGGTTAATGCTTCAAACAACTCGTCCAGAGTGCCGAACCCGCCCGGAAGCGCAATAATGCCGTCGGAGATTTCAAACATTTTTGTTTTTCGTTCCGACATTGTGTCGGTGTAAATTATCTCCGTACAATTGAGTTTTGTAATTTCCATTTTATCCAAAAAACGGGGTATGATTCCTGTAACCGTCCCGCCGCAATCGAGCGCAGCGCTCGCAATCACATTCATCAGCCCTATGGAAGCTCCTCCGTATATGAGATTTATCCCTTTGAGGGCTAAGACCTCGCCTAACTTTTTAGCTTCACGAACATAAATTTCGTCGTTTCCTGTTGATGAAGCGCAAAATATTGCAACATTTTTCATTCTATTTCTGTGTTAATCGTTTCTGTTAAAAAACAGAAGCCTTTCGTCGGATGAGAAAGGCTTCTGTTTTATTATCGTTCAATTACATGAGATTCTCACCCTTTCTCTTTTTGCAAGATGACGAGGAGCAGCACGACGAGAATATCAATTAATTGCCAACTTTTCATTTATCTAATTTTTAATTTTAAAATCATTTTTTATTTGTTTTAAAAGACCTTACGGTTAATAACGTTTCGGTTTTTTTTCAACAAATTTTCGGCAAAACTAATACTTTTTTTTGAATACCCAATGCTCATGAAGAATTTTTATCCGCAAAATACAGTTTTCGGTCACCGAATTACAGGAAGGTTGACGGCTTATCGTTCCTCGTTCCGATTCGGCTATTTTACAGCAATATATCCTGTGCCGTTATGCAAAACATGTGATAAAAAGCAATAAAAATACCTTAAAACGGTTATTGTGTACTCAAAATAACAGGAGTTACTTTGTGCCGTGAATTATTACATGTTACAGATTATACTCATATAATAATTTCTATGCATTTGTTGTGACCAAAAGGGGCTTAGCTAAAGCCCCTTTTCCTTTTCAGTGAGTTCCGAATCTGCGAAAATTCCCCCCAAAACCACCTTTGGGGAGGTATCATTTAAACGTCAATTTTCAGCGCTTTTTCAGCGTTTCGCGCCGTTCATCGTTCATCGTTCATCGTTCTTTTTGTTTGAATTAATTGTTTTGACAATATTTTCTCCTGTTCCGATCTTATATCCCTGTGAACAATAGAGGATACCTCCACTGTTCGACAAAAACAAGACTAAGGGGAAATTATCATTAAAATCTATCTGCAAGGTTGAGATTGCTTCTTTCAATAAAACACGATTATTGTCTGTTCCCCAAACCGTTTTTTTGGGCAGATTTTTGAACGCTGCGTGATCGAATGCCGTGCTTAGTTTGTCGTCGGGTACAAGGAATAGCACCCCTCCGCCCCAATTGTTTAACTCGCCGGTTTGAGAAGGCAAATCCTGAAGAATATGCTTTGTAGGTTCTTTGTCGGGTTCGGCGAAACACAATAAAACTCCCTTGCCGTCGGACAAATCTTTTAAAGTGGTTCCTTCCGCAGCGTTTGTCAAACTGACTTTTGTATTCATGTCGATTATCCCTAAAACCTGTAGTTTACTTGCAACTTCGGGTAATTTTATTTCCAGAGTCAGCGACTGATTCTCTTTTATTTCAAAATATTTATTATGGATATTCACCGACCCGTCGTTTGCTCTGCTTCCCGTCATCAGTCTGTAATATCCGGCGTCAACCGAAACAGGCGCGTTTTCGAGATTTCCGTATAAATTTAGCGTCACAAAATTCCCGTCGCTGAAACGGGCTAAGGTATAATTGGTCGAATATTTTGCTTTCAGAACATTATCCTTATAATTCACAAAAGTAATCTGCGCTTGAGGATGCGCCTTTTTACCGTCATTGTCAAATTCGGCATTTTTCCATTCTCCGTCATAGTATTGCGGGCGTCTTGTTGCAGGGTCTAAACGGGCGGCGACGCCGGCGGTGCGACAAAGCGCAACAAAGAAAACATCCCGCGAGCGGCTGTCGGCAACCTTCAATTCATAAACTCCTTGCGGAGATATCAGACAGTTATAGTAATTCAGGGCATCGTTCGTTTTGATATTTTGCTTTACATATTTCACTACTTCCTCAACATTTTTTTGTGCCTCGTTCGCTATGTCGGCATCGAATTGCGTATGGAAAAACGTTCTCCACGGACGAATCATTTCATTTGATATTCTCGGCGAGAGGATGTTTCTCGCGACAATTTCCTCCGGAGTGCCGGCTTTTACTCCGAATGTAAGTCCGGCGGTCAAATGACTTGTGAGCGTTTGTTCCGGAGTGTCGCGTAAATCCTTAGCCCTGATTGAAGCAAGAAACGGAAACAGATTCTTGTCGTCCTTGTTTTTCTCAATAAATCGACGTATCTCTTGCCAGTTTCCCTGAGCCATTTCCAAGTATTTCCAGGTATCGTCGGCTGAGAGATTCAAACTTGCGGCAAACTCCCTTGCTGCTGTTTCATCAATAAACGTATCCATGTATGCTTTACGGATGGAATCTTCGCGTTGAAGGCGCAATCCGTTTTCCACGGCTTTTTCGGACGACAGTCCTGCAACTTTCTGTTCCACGGGCGGAACAATTTCATAAGTATCTTCAAACACATCGCCCTGTTTTTTATTCAACATCACCGTGACGGCTTCATTGCCCGTGTTCTTGGGCGACGAGACGGCATAGCCGAAAATCCCGTCCTTAGTTGCCCATACAAGTAAATCGCCCAAGCCGGAAAGTATTGAAACCACCCCCGTTGAATCCGTTACCGATTCCACAAGCGGGTAATATTCCGCATAGTTATAGACATTAAATGATACTTTTGCCCCGTTGACGGATTTTCCTGCCGCATCAACCACTTTGACTTTCACGTTACGAACTTCGGTATAGTTCGACAGGGTATTGATTACCGAATACATCGGCTTTTCGACGTTTTTGTGTTCAACGCCGTTATACACTCCAAACACGGTGGAATGTACCATCATAGCTCTTTTTGCCGGAGCGGCGAACCATGCAGCGTCCAATTGGGGTTCGGGTTCACAAGCCCCGATATAATGCCATTTGCCGTCGATCCAGACTTCAACCCAGGCATGATTATCGTCGGTATGCGCCCAGCGGGGGGTATAACATTGACGCGCAGGAATCCCCACAGCACGAAGAGCTGCGGTGGTAAATGTGGATTCTTCTCCGCAGCGTCCCCACGACGTACGCGCCAGCGCCAGAGGCGAGGAGGTTCTGCTGTCGGTGGCTCTGTAGGTCACTTTTTCGTGACACCAATGGTTCACCTCCAATGCCGCCTGTTCCATGGTCATACCTTTTACGCGGTCTTTCAACTCGTTGAAAAACACAATGCGCGCCGAATCCAGATTTTCGTTGTTCACACGATACACCAACACAAAATGCCGGAATATTTCTTCGGGAATCTTTTCGCCCCATTCAAAGAAATCGCGCGCCGCAAAGGTTGCGCGTACCTGAGAAAGAAAAAATTCGCCGTCATAATCCGCCAAATCGCTCAAAGGCATATAGGCAAACAGGAACTCTAAGGCTTCTTTTTCCATCAAAGTCAAGTCCGGTCGGTTGAAAACAGAAAAAAGCGCCGCCGCCCTCTCTGCACTGATTGCGGATTTACGCTGCCGAAAATCCGATTTCACCTTTTCTCCGTACTTTTTATCGGAGAAAAAACTCTTTTCATTCTGCACGCAGGACGCCGTCGTACATACAGATACTATAAAAATGAAATAATAAAACAATACTTTTTTCATGTCACACTATAATTTAATTTTGTTATAAACAATTTTCATTTACAAACGGGTAAATTCCGGTTTAAAAATTTTGTTTGCCTCAACGAATCAAGTTTTTTGGAGGTTCCCATAATTCAAGATTTATCGCTTTTCCAGCCTTGAGTGATTTCAACAATAAACATTTTGTGGAAATCATTGAGTGGATAAATATTCGGAACGATTGAGGTTTCGATGAATTTTTCCGGTTTCAGATTTTCCGCATACAATTTTTTACATTCGAAGATGTAGCGGGATTCGGAAAATGCAACACTTCCCGAAGGCGTCGCCACGGGGGTCAAGCCCGATTCCTTTACTTTGTCGGTATTTCTGCCCGACTTTGTTCCCATGATATTGAGCGCATTCCGGTATTTCCGGTCTAAAAACGAAAGGGTCAGCACAGGCTCCCTTTCCACAAATTCCAAAGTGTATCTCTGAGGACGTATAAAAACAAAAGCAACAGGACGTTGCCACAAATATCCCAAGCCTCCCCAGGAAGCCGTCATGGAATTAAAACTGTTTTCAGCGCCTGCGGTGATAAGCATCCACGTATCTGAAATTAAGCGCAAGGGCTGAGTTTCCAACTGAATAACATCAAACTTATTAAAATTTTTCATATTAAAATTATTTTTACAATTCACGAATATTTTCGCAAATATTGCCGTAAAGGTAATCATATTTTCAAATTCCCGACATTTCGACATTGAGAGTATCACAAATTGGGTCGTGAATCGGTTCATCGAATTATTTTGTCGCCGGATTAATCGAATTTAAAATCCACGGTTTTTTTTTAATCCACGAATTACACGAATTGCACGAATTAAAATCCTGCGGATTTTTACGAATTACACGAATTTTTTTTACGAATGCCCCACCGCTCGCGCGGATTTGCAATCCGTGCGTGAAACAGCAGGGGCAAGGCGCGCCTTGCCCCTACAACGCCCCACCGCTCGCGCGGATTTGCAATCCGTGCGTCACTATTCCAATAATCCTTTTATTTATGGGAACCTCTAAAAATTGCTTTTTCTGCGTTCAATATCAATTTTATTAATTTTTAAATCCTAATTTACAATCGGTAAACTCCGGTTTAAAAATCTTGTCTGCTTTGAAAAATCAAGTTTTGAGAGGTTCCCTCTTGCTATTCGGAATATTATCATTAATATTTGTTGTAAATAAAAATTTGGATTATATGCAAAAGTATTCGGTAAATCAGCAACTCATAGAAACCGTTTTAGCTTTGGTGAATGCAGGCGAGATAGCTATTCGGTAAATCCGGCGACCGTTTGTGTGGGACGGTTATAAGTCGCGGGACTTGAGGAACAAATCTGTATCAAGGCTATCCGGTTGAGTATCTTATCGCATGGAAGAATCCCAATGTGCGGGTAAAAAATGGGAATGCGCCGATAGAAATAAGCAATTATCAGTTTTTGGGAGGGTTGAGGAGGAAGTTGATGGCGGAGAAGATGAGGGTGATATTATGAGGAATCGTGATGAGAACCGAAAATTTATTTGTAACTTTGCAAAAAAAATTATATGCAAGCATTATTTGAAGATAATATCATAGATACCGCGTTTTCTCCATTGAAAAAAGGGGAGAGCGGCGTGTTATCGACAAATAACTATGAAGCTGTTTCCAAAGATTTTTCTCCTGAAATCATTTTTGCATTGGAAACAGCAAAAGTCAAGTTCAATGCAGACGCTGTTTATTTTCGTCGTTTTTCTGATGAACGAGCGGCTGTTGCGCAACTATACCTGTTTGATTACCGTGAAAAAAAACTAACCAAAGGGGACAGGCAACGGATTCACCTCCAAATGTGGAATGGTTATCAGGTTCCTGCTTATGGTATTATCGAAAAATCGTCCGTTTCTGTTTTTGATGCACGGGAAAAACCAACAAGCAAGGATGTTTACGCTCGTGAAATCATTCAACTGACGGCAAAAAACGCTGCCGGTGTTATTCAATCTTTTGCCGACGGATTGTTTTGGGAAGAAAATAATCAACACTTTAAATTCGAGAAATCCGCAGCGAGAGACTTGATTCAGGGACTAAAAAATATTTACAATGATTTTCAGAGGAAATCAAACATTGACAGTCATGTTGCATTAAAATTGTTAGTTCAAAGTATTTTAATAAAATATTTGGAAGAACGGGACGCAAAAAGCGGAAGCGGATATTTTGCAGGAACTTATTTCAAGACTCATTTTCAGTGCAAAAACTTTTGCGATACCATCCGTCAAGGTAAATTGTTGGATTTGTTAGACCAACTTGCACAGGATTTTAATGGAAAGGTTTTTGAATGGGACAAAAACGCGGAAAAGGAGGCTCGGACGTCCATACGGCTTGCCGAAATAAGACAGCTTGCCGATTACCTGGACGGCGATAATAAAGATAATCAATATGTCTTGTGGCGTTTGTATTCTTTCGAACATTTGCCGATAGAAGTGATTAGTTCTGTTTATGAGGAATTACTTACCAACAGCAAAGATATTGTTTATACTCCTGAAATGATTGTCGGTACATTGGTCGATGAATGTATGCCGTTAAGTAATCCTCAATCTGAGTTTAAGATTATTGACGTTAGTTGCGGGTCGGGAATTTTTCTTGTCAAAGCATTTAAACGAATGGTTCAATGGTGGCGGTATGAGCAATGGCAAAAGACAGGAAAGTTAATCAAGCCGTCGCTTAAAACATTAAAAGACTTGCTTCTTAAAAATATATACGGAGTAGATATAAAGGAAGACGCCATACGTCTGTCTGTTTTTAGTTTGGCATTAGCCGTTTTAGATGAGGTGGATTTAGACCCTCCGACATGGGAACAATTGCAATTTCCCGATTTAAGTAATAATATTGTTACTCAAAATTTCTTTAAATATATTACGAATGCTCCTGCCGATGATTTTTCACTTGTTATCGGTAATCCTCCCTTTAACTTGCCTCCGATAACTGTAAATGGAAAAGAAAAGGAACCTGACAGAAAAAAATATTTCAACGAACTGAAAAAAACAGATAATTATCAGATTGACATCCCTGTTCCCGATGAAAATCCGGCATTGCATTTTTTGGTTCAATCCATGAAATTGCTTAAACCTGATGCTTTGCTCTGCCTGATTTTACCTGCCGGACCTTTATTGTATCAAAAAGATTTGGCATTCAAACAAAATTTATTTTCAAAATATAATCTGCTGCAAGTTATTGATTTTACTAAGTTGGCAAATAAACTCTGGGGTAGAAAGAATGTAACTATGGCTGCGCTTTTTTTGCAAAATTCAAAACCGGACAATGATAACGTATTACATTTGGTTGCCAATCGATCAGTGACGAATGAGAATCGTTTGTTTTTGGAGTTTGATTATTATGATTTTCATTGGATTGAAAAAGAGGCAATTTTGTATAATCCGTACATTTGGAAAGGCAACTTGCTGGGCGGAGGAAGAATTACGCAGTTAATCGGACGATTGGCAGAATTGCCTACCCTTGGCAAATATTTAGAAAACAAGAAAAGAGAAGGATGGAAATATGGAGAAGGATATACTGTAGGCAATAAAAAACACTTTGCCGATTATATACATAACAAAATTACAATAAGACCTGAAAATTTTCATGAGACCGGAATAATCAAAAAAGATATTGAAACAGAAACTCATTTTGAAACCCCAAGAGATAAATACAAAGAAGTTTATTTGCAACCGCATATATTAATAAAAGAAAATATTGGGGAACAGTTTATACCTGTTGCTTTCTTGGATTATGATGCGGTTTTCAGTCATGAGATAACAGGAATATATGCACCTTCGGAAGATATTGCCGAATTAACAGCAGTATATAAGCAACTTAAAGAAAACAATTCCATATATCGATTCTATATTCTTGCAACAAGCAGTAGAATTTTAATTGGCAGAGCAACCGCTTTGTTAAAAAGAGATATTGACAATTTACCTTTTACACCCAACATTAAGTTAAGTCTTGTCGATAATTTAGTTATACAAGATGTTCTGTCTTATTTTTCTAAAAAAGAACAAAAAAATCTATTCAATATCGTTTCAGAGAAAAACATTGTTCCGTTCTCTGAAATATTCTGCAAAACGCTGAACAGCATCTACCAAACAGAAGAAAAATCATTCCAGCTATTCAAAATATTGGATGTCGGCAAGTACTATGCTTTACATTTTGAATATTCACCTGATAACATTCAATATACAGTTGAGGAAACAGATGATTTAGAACAATATCTAACGCAAATCATCCCAACACAAAAAAAAGATCAAGGCGCTGTCCATATTCAGCGTATCATGAAAGTGTACGGCAATGATTGTGTCGTATTGGTCAAACCCAAACAACTTCGCTATTGGTTGCCGTCCATTGCGTTGAGAGATGCCGATGAAGTTTTTGCCGATTACATTAAAGCTCGTTATCCCAATGCTGAAAAATAAAGAAACAACACGAATACCAAAGGACAGCATTAGCGTTGAGTCAAATTTTGAGACTAATAGAGTGTGGCAATTTATTGATTGTAGCATTGTCGATTTTCCTCCTTATTATCGAAAAATCAAAGATTCCAGTAAGGAAAACAGAATTAGCGATTTCTTAATCTATCACTTTCATTGTTGTATGTCAGAACAGTTGAATGGATTTCCACCTTATTATTTTGCAAAAAATCCAACTCAATCACAATCCGACAGAGAAACGGATATCGGAGTTTTTGTGATTATTCCCAATGAAAAACCGATTACTTTAATCGAATTTGAAGCCAAACGCCTTTCAAAAACATCCAATAATAAAGAATATGTGTGCGGTGAAAGAGGTGGTATCGAACGGTTTAAAAGAAATGATCATGCTCCGCATCTCTCCGAATGTGGAATGTTTGCTTATGTACAAAATGGTATTTCTGCTAATTGGGTAAATAAAATTAACGGATGGATTAATGAATTGGCAGAAACAAATGCATATCCAACTATTAACTGGTTAAAAGAAGAGACCTTAACCAAAGTTGATTCATTTCCTAAAGTCGAAAAATATACATCCTCTCACCCATGTTTACCTCCACGCAACAGTATCATTTTATGGCATTATTTTATTGAATTATAAGTAGTCATTCCATTCACCAATACCTT
>JAISRS010000366.1 GCA_031273485.1 Prevotellaceae bacterium | reverse complement strand
ATGTACGACGACAACCTGACATTAGGAGCTATTCTCAAAGACGGCGAACTATTTAAAGCCTATCCGGAATTAAAAACCTATCCGGTTGAAATAACCAATGCAGGGAACATACTTGGTGGTTTCGACAACGAAACGAAAACAATCTCATTAGATTTTATGCTCTCAAGAAGCACGCTCGCCCACGAAATACAGCACGCCCTACAACACATCGAAGGATTTGCCCGTGGCGCCAACGCTTCCGACAAAAACTACCTGCGCTCCGCCGACGAAGCCGAAGCCCGCAACATCGAACATCGAATAAACATGACCCCAGAACAACGCCGCGCATTACTTGCCGCCGAAACCGAATACGTAGCCAGAGAAGACCAGATATTCTTATATGACGGTTTAGGCGAGCAGAAAATGGCCGAAGAAACCACACTCGAAGCCGTCAACCAGCAATTCAACCAGGAATTGCAGCAATATATTGATGGAAAATTAAGCAGTACCCATCAATTTAACATTGGAAATCCGACAGATATTTTATCTAATCACCTGCCAAATATTCCACTATGGATAAAGCAAAATGTATTTAAAAAAGCAAGTAAAAAGCATGGGATAGCATTGCAAACATTAAAAAATTTGCCAAAATCGCTGTCCAATCCTATTTTTATTTTCAAATCAAAAGACGGTAACTCAAAAGTAATACTAACAGAAATAACCGACAATAAAGGGAATAATATATTAGCAGCAATACATCTAAACGCACAAGTACAAAAAGGGAACAAACGGTTAGAGGTAAACGATATTCGGTCTTTGCACGGAAAGGATAAAGAAAAAGTATTGGATTGGATAAATTACGGATTACTTGAATATACCAATAAAGAAACAGGATTAAAATACATTTCCGAGCCACCTTCCCCGTCCAATTCGGAGCGCGCACTCGGAAACATTATTAATTCCGCTACAAAGATAATACAAAATTTCCAAAATTCAAAACTTCCAGGTGAAAATTCGCATATCTCAACCCAAAAATTCACCCTCATCACTCCGCAGGCCTTAACCGACCTCACCGACCTCTTAAAGAAAAGCAACCTTGCCAAAGAAGTCATCACCGACAAAGCGGAATTTGACAAACAACTGAAAGAAGTGGGCGGAACAGAATTTAAAAACAGGCAGGGTGAAGTGTACGGCTTCGTTACCCCCGATGGAACCGTTTACCTCGACCCCACAAAACTCAACGCGAACACTCCTATCCATGAGTTCGGGCATTTGTGGCAATCATTTATCGAAAAAAATAATCCTGAACTCTATAAAAAAGGCTGTGATTTACTAGTAGGTTCGTCCTACATGGAAGAAGTGCGAAAGAACCCTGCTTATGCCAACTTAAACAAAAAGCAACAAGTAGATGAAGCTATGGCTATGGCTATTGGGGATAATGGGGAACGATTTGTTAATGAGAAAAATTTAGATAAAAAGAATCAAATACAGAAATGGCTTCGTAAAGTGTGGGCATGGACAGGGGAAAAGATGGGCATCCGTGACCTTTCACCAACACAGATACGAAATCTTAATTTAAAACAATTTATAGATGGCGCGGTGGAAGACTTGGTTAGTGGCAAAAAAATACAAGAAACCCCATCTGTTTCCGGTCCGTCTGCCGAAACAGAGCAAATTAAACAATGCGCCATTGCTAACGGTACTTTTATGAAAGCCCCCAACGGCCAACCCACAAACCTCAACGAGCGCCAATGGCTGCAAGCCCGCACCGAAGCCTTCAAAAAATGGTTCGGCGACTGGGAGAATGACCCTAAAAACGCAAGCAAGGTTGTGGATAAAAACGGCGAGCCGCTGGTAGTATATCATTTCACCTCTGAACGATTTACAGCATTTGATTTATCGGAAGCCCGCCAAAATGCAGATATACCCGCGTTCTTTTTCAGCCCCAACATAGACGATTGGAAAGACATGGGAAACAATAAAATGGGGGTATTCCTCAACATCACCAATCCGGTTGAAAAACCCAATGCTGATATGCAGGGGAAAAAAGTCAGAGAAGAATTGGAAAATAGTGGATACAATGGAACCTATTCTACCGAAGACAATGAAATCGTAGAATATGCAGCATTTAATCCCTCTCAAATCAAATCCGCCACCAACAACAACGGCAACTTCGACGAAAAAAGCGACGATATAAGGTTTCAGTTTGCGGGTGAGCAGGGCGCCGCCGCATTAGACAAAGCAGAAAAGAAATTTACACCTATCACCCGTCAGGAAAAGGATGTTGTTCCAGTAAAAATTGGTGGGGTAAAACTTTCGTCAGAACAACAAAAAGCCATTGTTGCCGGTGAACAGGTAAAAGTAGTAGGCGTAACTGACAAATCAGGACAAAAACATACTGTCCACGTGCAATGGAATGTAAAAAAGAAAAAATTAGAATATACGAAGAATAAACCTGTTTTAGTGTCAAAAAATCCTTCAAAAAAAGAAAAGAAAAATAGACCTAAACTATGACACAAACATCGCCAATCACATTTTGTTTAGGAAAGAACAAGAACCTTTCGGAGCGTTTGCAAATCAAAACTCCAAACATATACTTAATATAAATTTAACATAATATTTATAAAGATAAGGGATTTTTCCCTTACCTTTGCATAAAATTAAATACAAAAAAATTATGAAAACAAAAACAGTAATTGCAATTTTGACCGTACTCTTTATAGCTTTAATTGCTATATCCTTTGTGGCGGTGGTAGGAGTAATAGAAATACCTGAGAAGGCTCAAGTACCCCTCATTCTTCTTATGATTAGTCTATCTCTTTTTATGGTAGGCGCTGGCGCTTTGTATAAAAAGAACATTAGTGGTGTCACAGCTAAGAAATGGTTTCTTGGTTTTGGAATAGCTGCATTTGCTGTAATGTTAGTAGATGTTGTCTTGGTTATCTTTTAAATAACCAAGACACTAAAAAAGAATTAATCAATAATAATTAAAAACACCGGCGGCAACGGGGGATAACAGCGGCAAAAAAAGTATGAAAAAATTTATTAGTCGCAGTATGAAGAATTCTATTACTTTATTAGTTATACTTTGTATTGTACTTACATTATGGTTGCTATTATGTATCGGTGTTATTATCCCTTCGTGGTCGTGGGATACTCCCCCTGTTTGGATTATTGTAGCTAGTATTATTACAGGTATAGGGTTTATTATTTATCTTATCAGGGATATAAAGCGGAAACGAAAAAATAATGAATAAACTTTTAACAACACAGGAAGCTTTTGAAGAATTAATCAACGAACCTATGTGGTGGTTGGGTGTCTTGAATACAGCAGGACAGGCAACCACAGTAAAACGCGATTATAAGCGTAAAAAGATTTCAGAAAAAAAAATGGCGGAAATACTCTTAAAAACAGGGTATACTGTGGCTCAAGAAAAATTATGGTTAAGGAAAAAACAAGCTATGGGAAAGAAAAAATTTACTACCGTTGCCGCTGTGGCACGAGAAATAGGGCTTAATCATCTTGCCCTAAAATTATTGGATTATCTCAACCAATATCATCCGGATTTGGCATTGGATTACGACTTCATCATGGAGCGAGCCGACTACGCGGCAACGGTCAGAGATGATATGATAAAGCAAAGCAATGGACACCCGGCATTATTGCAGGAAGCAGAAAGTGAATGTAACCGTGTGCTGATGGCCGACCTTGAGTTCTCTGAACACAGCATCATTTTTGATATTGTCGATAGCTATTATGCTCAACACAGCTATGCCAGACAGCCTGCGGAAGTAAAAAGGATTGCCATTGAACTGCGCCCTCAGTTGAAAAGTATTTTTGCCAAATATCCTACTAACGACCCCGAATTTACGGCGGAGGTGGAGTATGACGAGATGGTGGAAGAATTAACCAACGAAGCAAAGATATTATTAGATAAAAGAGAAGAGTTGCCGTTTTGAATAATAAGTATTAACTTTGCAAAAAATAATCAAAATAAAAATCTAAAATTATGAAAAAACTATTATTTATTCTATGCTTCGTTAGCATATTTAATGCTTGTACAACAAAGGAAGATAAAGCAAAAGCACTGATAAAAAAGAACGTTTTACAGCAACTTCCTGATGAAAAATCTTATAATCCAATTGAATTTGGGAAATTAGATACAGCGTATTCCGTAGTAGAAAAAGATTCTCTCTACTTGGTATATCAGAAAAAATTAGATGATGCCCAGTGGATTTTGTCCCACTCTTTTCTCCCTACTCCAAGTACCAAAAAAGCGCAAAGAAGATATGAGACACTACGCGATACAGTAGAACAATTTAGAAATAACTATCACCCGAAACCTATCGGATGGAAAATGAGCCACACCTTTAAGGCAAATATTGGTTTGGGGATTTATGAAAAAATAAAATCGGATTTTTTCATGAATTGGGGGTTAGATAGTGTATATTATAACAAAATAAATATCAAATAAACATAGAACTTTATGAAAAAATTATCTTTTTTTTTAATAACCGTAACACTTTTTGCTTTTGGTAGCTGTAAAATAAGCTACAACACAGCTTACTACAAAAGTAATTATGCTAAGCTAATAGATACATCAACTATCTCAAAAGGAGGTGTTTCAATCACTTTGTCTCATATGGGCTTAAATGAGTATTTTAAACCGGAATATACCCATCAGTTCTCGGTCTTATGGGGTAGTAAGCAATATTTAAAATCAACTCGCCACACGATTATTAATCTCTTTTATCAGATGACCGTATATAACGTGGAAATAACTAATAATACGAATAATGTACTTAGTTTGGCGAATTCTCGAATAGCCCTTATTCTTCCTGATGCTCCAGAGCCTGTCTTTGCTTTAAGCAAGTCGGAAATGGCAAAGATGGCGAAAGAAAACGAGTTGCCTTGTATCTTGTTTGAAATGTCACAAACTCAATCTGCCTATCCCAATGTAAATACTAAGTTAGCACGAGAAGCCATTCAAAATGCAACATTTGAAATAATAAAAGAGAAATCAATAATATCACGTACTACAGAAGTTTTGCCGGGGATGAAAGTGAAAGGATATCTTATTTTTCCTTATAACGAAGAAAAAATCATAAGCGGAACCGTTTCGTTTATTGACATAAAGAGTAGTACTGATGAGGCTGGTAATACGACCCTTACATCAAGATTTGACTATAAAATAACTGAAGCACAAATACACGTTAAAAGGGAGTACAGTCAAGAACAAAGAAAATATTTAGAATTTATTCCCATTTCGGAAGAAGAATATAACACGGCACAGCAACAAAGCTCAATAAAATAGTTCGCTTTTTATGGCCTGTTCCCGCCTTGGGCTATGTCATCTATGTTTATATTAATTTCATCAGCACGGCGTTGCTTTACCGCAGGGGTAGCGAAGCCGTTTTTTTCGTCTTGCAAAGTTTCTGTTAATGCTATTATTTGTTTGTCTTTCTCGGCTATTTGTCGATCTTTTTCTTCCAATTGGTTCTTTAGTAATTCAAATATTTGTTGGGTAAAAGCTGTTCCATCTTCTTGAAAAACTATTCGGCATTTATTCGGCAGATTCGGTAATCATTCGGCATTTATTCGGCATCGCTAAACAAATATTTGACCGATTTGGTTTCTCCTCTCTTATAAAGCAATTTCCTCTCAACTAAAGTTCCGCCGAGTGAACCAAGCGGCAACTGGTAGATATAAAAATTGGTGGGGAAAGTAAAAAATAATTTAGCTGACTGATAATTATTTATAAAAAATATATAAAAACATACTGTTTTATTTGCAGGATAATATTTTTTTATATACCTTTGTGCTGTCAAACAGAAAAATAAAAATTTATGAAATCAACTGAACTACACAGAAAAGCGATCAAATCCGGATGGAAATTTATCGGGCAAGACGCAACAAGTCATCGCGACTATGAAAAAAATGGCGCTATCATTCGAATACCCTATCATGGAGCCAAGGAAGTGCCGACAGGAACATGTAAAAAAATCTTGAAAGAAATAGCCTCTGTGTAGGGGCTATCGCTTTCAATAAAAATATATAAAATATGAAAAAAATTACAACATTATTGGAAAAAGGAAAGGACGGATACGGTGTTTCTTTTGAAGAAATAACTACTGTATATAGCTTTGGCGAAACGGTTGAAGAAGCTAAGGAGAATGCAGCAGAAGCATTAGCCGGCTATATAAAAGTACTGAACAATCACGGTAAACCGCTGCCGGAGGCTTTGCAGGGGGAATATGAATTAATATTCAAATTCGACACTTCTACTATTTTAGAGTATGTAACTGATTGGGTAACGCAAAAAGCGCTGGCAAATGCGACAGGAATCAATGTAACGCAAATAAACCATTACGCTACCCGCCGCGCAAAACCACGTCCGCAGCAACGCGAGAAAATAGTCTCCGGGCTGCATAAAATAGGACGTGAATTACTTTCTGTTTCATAAATTTCTGTTTGACGACATTTTTATGGACTGCCCCGCCGACTATTTGGCGGGGTTTTTTATTCCATTTTACAGAAAAACGATAAAAAGACGGTGGCCACGCAGCTTGAAGTAGCTACTGCAAGTGTTTCTAATATTTTATCTGGAAAAACGAAAAGCCATGAAGGTCTGTAATTCTTTTTTTTGCCGCCATTCCCAAAATTTCAAAAGTCTTTCTTTTACTGTCATTTTACGTATTTTTCGTACTTTTTTGGGCATGCCATGCCCGTAGGGAGTTTAAAATTTTTACAAGAATATTCAATTTCTTTGTCTGAATAATTTCACGTATTGCATTTATTATATTGTTAAATCCTTTTTCGATAGCATCATTATAAACATTCAAAGTTAAAAAACCGTCTTCAAAAGAGTAATAAGTACGCTTCATATCAGATATTAATTGTTGTGCATTATTCACATGTTGCTTACCGTTGACTTCTATATAAATTTTCGAATCCAATATTGCGATATCTACTTGTTTATGTCCATCGGAATATTCGAGTTCATTATCAATTCCCCGATGGTTAAGACCCATATGTATTAATATTTGCTGATTAGAAACGTGGGGGTGTTTTTTATGTATTTTTGTACGTATTTTCTTGGCTTTTTCTTGGCATGCTTCGCACATAGGCATTTTAAATTCCCGATAAGAAGATTCAATGTCTTCGTCTGAAATAGGGTCCTTTTGACAAATGCGACAAATATGAGCACGTATTTTTCGTGCTATTTCTTGGCATGCCATGCATATAGGCATTTTAAATTCATTATAAGAATATTTAAATTCTTTGTCTGAAATAGGATCCTTTTGACAAATGCGGCAAATATGAGCACGTATTTTTCATGCTATTTCTTGGCATGCCATGCATATAGGCATTTTAAATTCATTATAAGAATATTCAAATTCTTTATCTGAAATAGATTTTTTTTGACAAATGCTGCAAATTTTATTCATAGACTTATTCTTTGTTTATATTAGTTTTAATTGCTACCATTCCCAAGATTTCAAAATAACAACATCTTTCAGGTAAAATACCAATAATTCTACTTCCTCCTATCTCACAGCACGGCGTTGCTTTACCGCAGGGGTAGCGAAGCCGTTTTTTTCGTCTTGCAAAGTTTCTGTTAATGCTATTATTTGTTTATCTTTCTCGGCTATTTGTCGATCTTTTTCTTCCAATTGGTTCTTTAGTAATTCAAATATTTGTTGGGTAAAAGCCGTTCCATCTTCTTTTAAAGGTTGGTCTTTCTTTAACATTTCGCCTTTACCGGTTAATAACCATTCAATACTTATATCCGGAAATTTTAAAGCAATGCCTTCTATTTTGTCAGGCTGTATAGATTTACGCATTGAACTAATGAACGCATTAGATACATTTATAGCCCGACAAAATGCCGAGTTTGAAATTTTTTTATATTTTATATACTCTAAAAGTCTCTCTTTTACTGACATTTATATACTTATTTTAAATATTATTAAAAAAATGCTTTAAAAATATTTGCATATATTAAAGCAATGCCTTATCTTTGCATCGTCAAACAATTTTTTATAATAGAAAACTATTGTAAATAACTTGTAAAGTTATAAAAATATTGTGAATATAGAAAAACATAAAATTAGTACTTATGGCACAATTACGAGCAGAAGTAATTCAAAAATTAAAAAAGAAACGGGACTATTGTATAAAACTTTCAGAAAGTCTAAACGTACCGCTATTCGATGTCATGTATAATCTCTATCGGAATGATGAGAATAATATGCTTACAAAAAATAAAGCTTTAAAGTGCATCAAAAATCTTTTAGGGGTTAAAAGAAAGGATCAACTACTATATTTTACAACAAAACTTCCATCATTCGAGAAAATGCGTGCAGAAGTAGTGAGTGACGAACCTGAACCATGTACCAATGATATTGTAAAAGTGGAAACGGTTGAGACGGTTGAGACAGAAAATATCGAAAATGTAGATGAAAAGCTATACCCGAAGGTATTCACATTCGCACCAAGTAACCAACCCATCAGAATCGAAAACATCAACGGCGAGCCGTGGTTCGTGGCGAAAGATGTGTGCGATGCACTTGGAATTATCAACAATAGGAATGCTACTAATCGCCTTGATGATGAAGATAAAAAAGATGGTGTCCGTATTATGGACGCCATGGATGTAACTCGCTACGCAACAGTCATAAATGAGAGTGGCTTATATAATCTCATTTTTCAGAGCCGAAGGATAGAAGCGAAGTTGTTTAAGAGATGGGTAACCTCAGAGGTATTGCCGGCAATCCGGAGAACCGGGGAATACCAAATAAGAAGAAAGAGAAATCACAACTGCCCCATTCCAAAAAACACTGATGTAGCGGAACTGCTTCGGTTAATCAATGAGAATTTACAGAAAAACGATCAAAAAACGGTGGCCGCACAACTTGGAGTGTCTGCAGTAAGTGTTTCTACTACTTTATCCGGAAAAACAAAAAGCCATGTTATTTTACAGGCATTGTATGAAAAAGCATTGGAAAACAAAAGAAATGGGTTCGTGAATGCTTATTCTCCTGATTTTGTAACTACTGCAATTGCTAAATTAAAAAGTGAATAGACAATGGCAAGACTAAAATCAGAAGTGGTAAAAAAACTAAAGAAAACGCCGGAATATCGCATGAAACTTGCGCTAAGTATGAACTTGTCCGAATATGGAGTAATGTACAATCTCAATAAAAACAACGACAATAATAGCCTTACAAAGATTGATGCGCTACAGTGTATCAAAGAGCTATTAAAATTTGATACAATAGAACAATTATTAGAAAAATGAAAGTTTCACAATTGATAATTATAAGTAATAACCATGAGACACGGAGATTTATTTGAACTGAAGACTGGCGGACCGGTGTACAGGGTCGAGGAACGTGTGGATTTTTGTACGGGCTGCGCGGGAGTAGGGCACTTCAATATTTGCCAAAAATTGCCTTTTTGCCAGCCAAAAGACGGGTCGTATATCTTCCGGAAGCTGTCCCCCTACGATGAGCGACAGGCGCGGAAAAAGGGCGTAGAAATCGAACTATTAGAAAAATGAAACTTTGTTTTAAATTATGAAACAAAAATTTTCCAACAAATTAAGCCTCTCCAAATCTAACGAAAAAATGTTAGAAACAATTAATGGCATACTTGAAGAATACAGAGCGGATGGATATGTCCTTA
>JAISRS010000323.1 GCA_031273485.1 Prevotellaceae bacterium | reverse complement strand
CATTAAAGCAAGCTCCCCCGACTGTCCTCCCAATAAGGAAAGGATGTGTATGGTGGCGCAAAGATATAAACAAAGCGGGATATGATAATCGGTGTTGAGCGGAAAAAAGAACAGAAATCCGCTGTCATTCGGCAATAAAACCGGCTCAACAGATGATCTATCACCCGCAGACTCAGCCATAATGTTCGGAGAGCGGTGGAGTATTATAATATCTAAATTAGAAAAAAATGAACAAGAAAATTATAGGAGCAGTGATTGTCACTGCAGTAATTTGTGTAAGCGGCTGGAATATCAGCCGGAGTAAGAGTGATGTAGCCTTGTCGGATGTGGCACTGGAGAATGTGGAAGCGTTGGCAGGGGAATATAATGGAACATGGTATTGTGCTACCGATAATAGTTACAAAAATTATTGTAATTATACCGATAGTGCACATCCGTGCCCCTGTGGTTTCTAATTTTAATAAAAGTAAAAGGTATCTTGGGGTATTTCCTTTAGATACCTTTTCTTGATTCTTAATAAATAGTTTCATGAAAAAATATATTTACTTCACGGTTTTTGCTTTCTTACTTGCCTGCAATTCAAAAAACAAGAAAGAGGCGTATGATTACAATTTAGTTGAAACCGATAAGCATATTACATTCGAATTGGACAATGAAACCGGTTATGACTTTCGCTTTGCATGGGTATTTACCGGAGAAGACGGGCGTGAATATTTCTCATTCATGAATTATCGCCCCAACCAGCAGATACATTTTTATGATTTCAACACCCGGCAGTTCCTGTTCAAAATAGAAATGCCGAGGGAAGGGCCGAATGGCGTTTTCCCCATTATGGGTTATTTCATCAATGGTTTCGACAACATGTATATTGCCGCTTTATCCTTTGAAGGACTGATGCAAATAGACACCACGGAACGGATTGTAAAGAAAATACCGTATGGCAAGACGCCGGAAGGCTATCAGGTAAACGGTTCTTTTTGGCCGGCATCTTCGCGGTCGCACGTTATGCCGGTCTTTATCGGAAATAAACTTTATATCACCCAGAAGCCGTATGACAGCCGTACTCCGGGAGTGATCCGTCCGGTTTCGGTGGCCTTGGATACGGCAACGCATACGGTCGAACAGTTTCCTTTCACTTTCGGGGAGATACTGACGGATGAACATTTTAAAAAAAGCACCGGAGGCAAGATGGATTTCAGTCGTGAGTTTGACGGCCAGCGTTTCATTTATTCTTTCTATGGGCTTGAAGATATTTTTGCAACTTCCGCCGACCATCAAGCAATAGAGAAACGGAAAGCAAAAAGCCGGTATATTGATAAATTGGTTTTCAAACCAACCCTGCAAGACCCTGAAGCAGGAATAAGGAGAGAAATGGAAATTGCAGCCTACGGCGATCTTCTCTACGATAAATACCGGAAGGTTTACTATCGTTTTGCGTATCCTGAAACAACGTTAGACCCCAACAAAAGTTATTTCAAAAAATCCTTGTTCGGGCGTAAGAAGTTTTCCGTAATTATTTTAGACAAGGATTTGAACATCATCGGCGAAACGTTATTTCCGGAAGGCATTTTCAATTCGTATGTGTATTTTGTACACAAGGATGGTCTCTACATCAGCCGCGATTATCAAATAGGAGAGGAACAAGCGGAAGGCTTTCTCAACTATACGTGTTTTGAATTGAAAAAGCAGTAATATGAAAAAACGAAATTTGAACGAAACTCCGTCACCCGCAGACGCAGCCATAATGTTCGGAGAGCGGTGGAGTAATTTACAATAATTTAAATATATAAAATATGAAAAAGATATTTTTGGCAGTGATTGTCACTGCAGTAATTTGTGTAAGCGGCTGGAATATCAGCAAAAGTATGAGTGAAACGACTTTGTCGGACATGGCATTGGCCAATGTGGAAGCATTGGCACAGGAAGCAATAACAGGTAAAGGCTTTGTATTTTGTTCCGGCACCGATGTTATATGTACGGGAACAGGTTCATTTACATGTTGCAGATGATTAAAAGAAAGGAGAATCGCTTTATTTTTTAAGCGATTCTCCTTCATATTGTCAAATATGAAATATTAAAAGAATATGAACAATATAAGATACTGTTATTTACTGTTTGCACTTGTGGCTTTTCTGGCGTCCTGCAAAAGGGATATTCAAAAAACAGATCATGAATCGACGATTGATTTCACGCAGGAACCAAGTGATAATCCATCCGATATTTTAGAAACCGCCTTTATCAAACTGGAGACCAATGATGCCTGCCTTATTGATAAAACCGTAGTCCAGGTGGAGTTTGCAGCAGAGAAAATTTTCATTTTAACCGGCGGGGAAAGAAAATTGCTGATATTTGATCGTTCCGGGAAATTCGTGGCAGTAACAGGAGGCAGAGGCGCCGGCCCCGGCGAATATATTGCCCCCATGTCGTTCAGTATTGACCTGCATCGAAATATCATATCCGTGATAGATATTGCACAACGAAAACTCATTGCTTACGATTTGACGGATTACAGGTTTATTTCCGAACAAAAAGCCCTGTATAACAATTTTTCTTTTGAATATCTGGAAGACAATAAAATTGTTTGGAAAAATACGGATTACCAGTCCGATTATGGCGACTGGAGCTTTTTAGTGACGGACAGGGAACAGAATTACGTGGATAAACATCTGAAAAAAGAATTTATAACGGGATATTTTACCGGACATATTAAAAGTATCTATAAGCAGAATGGCGAAGTATTTGCCTATACCGAGTATCATCCTGTGATTTACCATTTCATGAATGATACGGTTTTTCCGTTATACCGGTTAAAATTCGGAAAATATCAATTGCCGCCGATCGATTATTTAAAGAAAATCTCGGCTAACAATGTTAATTTCCTGCCTGAATTAAACAGATCGGATTATGTGGCACAATACAGTGTTTTTGATGCAGGGAAAACGTTTGCGGTATTTTATTCCGTATCGGAAAAGCCTCATATCGGAATATATAACAAGGATAATCGCCACACTTATAATTATACGATGGAGGAATTTCAGGACAAGTTGAAAATCGGAAAGGTGGATCATATTTCCGGCACAGTAGACGATTATATTGTTGCCGTATTACAACCTTTTGACTTGTTGGAAGAAAAGAGTAAAAATTATACGTTTCTCCCGGAATTGCAAAATATGGTAGCCGAATCTTCTGATGGGGACAATCCTGTTCTTTTTCTATTCAAAGTAAAAAAACGGAAGTGATTATTGAATTATTAACATGATAAAAAATAGAAAATCATGAAAAAAAGAATTTTATGTTTTATGTTTATAACAGCTATTGCTGTTGGAGCAGGCTGGAATATCAGCCGGAGTATGAATGAAACGACTTTGTCGGATATGGCATTGGAGAATGTGGAAGCGCCGGCTGACGGGGAAGTTGTTGGATTTGTGTGCCAAACCGTGTATATTGCTATATGTAAACCTGGAATTGCCGGGCTTTATGTTGGTGACATTATAGCATACTAATGTACGAATTTTAGCAAAACAAGATGGTGTTGATTGCATTCATAAAATCAACGCCATCTTTGAATATAATTTATATTTACAAAAATGAAAAAAATATTGTTTCTGCTTCTGTTTTTAAGTTGTATTGGATGCCGGTACAGCAATAATAACTATAAATTATTGATCCACTCGGATTTAAAATTAAACAGTGAATATATTGGCAAAGGAGGTGCAATTATAGCTTATCAAGGCGGAATTGTCGGTATAGAAGAATCCGGTTCTTTATCTCCGTTTTTTGCTATCACAACGAATGGAGAAAGCCATTCATTAACTCATTTCGGGAACCGGGGACAGGGGCCTGATGACTTCGTTCATCCTTATCCCATTCAATATATAGACGAAGACGTCTTTGGGGTGTATGATATGATGTTAAAACAATTCAAGGAAGTTTCTGTCCCTCAAAAAGAAGATGCTATTGTAACAAGAAATAATGTTTCCCTGGCATCACAGCCGGCCAAAGCAATAAAAACAGCTTATAATCAGTATTTGGGTCTTTCTTTTCAAGAAGGATTATTCATCCTGATGGACGAAAAAGGTGAAGAACTCTCCACCTTTTTTGAATATCCGTATCGGAATAAAGATGAAAAAGCAATCAAAAATCCCATACGGGCAATGGCTTATCAGGGAATAATTGCCGCAAATCCCCAAAAAACAAAATGTGTATATGCCTCATTAAATGGTGAGATCATACATTTTTATGATATACGGAAAGACCGGATTTCCCTCATCCATAAAATAGAAAAACAATACCCCGCATTCAAACCTGAAGACAATGGATCCGGTAATTATTCCGCTATGGCAAGCTGGGATAACACAGTGGGATATATTTCCATTGCAGCAACGGATAAACATGTGTATGCCTTGTATAGTGGAAAATCATTAAAAGAATTAAAGGAAGGAAATTCGCTTGAATTCGTCAGCCGGGAAGTAAGAATCTTCGACTGGACAGGCAATAGGGTCGAAACGTACAGCTTGGACGTATCGTGCAAGTATATTGGCGTTTCCAATGATGAGAAAACACTTTGGGCGATTGCATTGGCGCCTGATATAACTCCCGTATATTTTGATTTGGCGGATAATAATAAAAAGAGTATCGGCAGGAACATCCCCGGCAAAGGCGAAAATTCAATCAGCGCCGAAAACAATTTACTATCCCCACTCTCTTTAAGAGCAAATGCGGAAAAAAAGATTGATCCGGATGAAGAAAAGAAAAAAAACATACTTAATCTGGGGAAAATGCACACAGGTGAAGAAAAAAAATTAACGATACCTTTAAATCTTCGCGTCAAATCTATTTCTGCAACAAGTACAGATATTTCTCTAAGAGATTCTGCCGTTTCCGCAAATGAATCTATCATATACATTTCTATAACAAAACAACGACCAGGAGTGTTTACAGATACAATAAGTATATCGACCGGGACAAAACAAATCCTTATTGAAATTGCCGGAGAAGTATTGAAATAGAATCAGGAGCCTTTGCTTTTAGCACGGATTTATAATGTAATGATTATATAATTATTTTATGATATAAGATACAACCAAAAGAAATTAGTTGAGTATTAATATGTCGGGAGTCTTATTTTTAATAAACAAAAAACTGAAATGTTCAAGTTCCATATTCTATTATTGCTGCTGTTTATTCTCTCCTGTTCGCGCTATCCCGGAGAGGTGGAAGATGCTTTAAAACTGGCGGGTAACAACCGCGCCGAGCTGGAAAAAGTGTCGGGAGAGTATAAGTACAAGTTCGGGAACTCTCCCGAGGGGTCGGGAAAGGATAAATACATGTTCGGGAACTCTCCCGAGGGGTCGGGAAAGGATAAATACAAGTCCGGGAACTCTCCCGAGGGGTCGGGAAAGGATAAATACAAGTTCGGGAACTCTCCCGAGGGGTCGGGAAAGGATAAGTACAAGTTCGGGAACTCTCCCGAGGGGTCGGGAAAGGATAAGTACAAGTTCGGGAACTCTCCGGAGGGGTCGGGAAAATATAAATACATGTCCGGGAACTCTCCCGAGGGGTCGGGAAAGGATAAATACATGTCCGAGAACTCTCCCGACGGGTCGGGAGCGTATAAATACGGATTTTAGCAAAAGCGGTTATATAAATATTCATCAAAAAAAAAATTAGAGTTATGTTACATGTTAAACTGTCGTCGCTGTCGACGAAAAAATTAGACAATCTGGCCGGACAGACCATTCAGGTGTCGGAACAAAACGCCAATCCGGAAATCATAGGCCATCCGCTGTTTCTGGCGGTCAAGGCGAGTTATGAACCCTATCATGCCATCATCATCAAGCCGACGTATAGCGGAATGGGGCCGGCGGTAGCGGAGGGGGATCTGATCCGCGACGGCTATCACGGCGGCCTGCATCGCGTCATACGCGGTTATCTGGCTTTCGGAGATACGGAAAAAGGGCTGGCGGCGAAACGGCTGCTCGCCTGTTTCGACGAAACCGGCAGCATCACCGGTCTTGGCTATGCCGAGGAGAACGTTGTACTGGAGAAATTGATTGAAAAGCTGAGTACGCCCGAAGCTCAGGCGGCAATCAGCGTGCT